>CAZTHM010000550.1:0-1146 GCA_964613505.1 uncultured Acidobacteriota bacterium
AGATACCCTCTTCCTTTCTCAACTTCAATTTTCAACACGAAATGTTACAGCCCAGCTCCAACCCGTGGTAACCGATTTTAATCCTTGTGGTATTGAAGTGAGCGCCCGGACGCTGCTGGTGGCGCTCGGTCGGGGGGACTGCGCCGCCGCGCCGCGCGAGTTCCCCAACACCCCGGAAGGGCATCAGGCGGTGCGGCGTTTTCTCGAGCGCTCCGGCCGGCCGGTGCGCGTCGTCCTGGAATCGACCGGGCTCTACGGCCTGGACCTGGCCCTCGGTTTACATCAAGCGGGCGTGGCGGTGAGGGTCGCCAATCCGCGCGCCGTGCGTCACTTCGCCCAGGCGATGATGCAACGCAGCAAGACCGACCGCCTCGACGCCGAGGTGCTGCGCCAATTCGCGGCGCGCATGCCGTTTGTCGCTTGGCGCCCGCCCTCCGCCGCTGCGCGGAAGCTGGTGGCGGTGGCGCGGCGGCTGGAAGCCCTGACCGAAATGCTGGTGGCGGAGAAGAATCGCCGGCACGCCGCTTCGTTGTCGGAAACTCTGCCCGCCCTCGTGCGGCGCGATATCGAGCGCAGCATCCAGAACCAGCAGCGTGCCATCGAACGCCTCACCCGAGCCGCGCAGGAGTTCGTGCTCGCGGACCCCCAACTGGCGCGCCGCTACGAGCTCCTGCTCTCCATCCCCGGCTTCGGCGTGACCAGCGCCCTCCACACCCTGGCCGAGCTGGCCCTGCTGCCTGCCGATCTCGGCGTCCGCCAGTGGGTCGCCCAAGCTGGCCTCGATCCCCGCCAGCATTCCTCGGGCTCGTCGGTCGAGAAAAAACCCCGCATCTCCAAGGCCGGCAATAAACACCTGCGCCGCGCCCTCTACATGCCCGCCCTGGTCGCCGTCCGTCACGACCCCCACCTGCGCGCCTTCTATGAACACTTGCTGGCCCGCGGCAAAACCAAAATGCAGGCCCTCGTCGCCACCATGCGCAAGCTCCTGCACGCCATCTTTGGCATGTTCAAACACAACCAGCTCTTCGATGGAGCCAAAGTCTATGCTCTCACCACGGCTCCCTTACCCTCTCTCGCTCCCCAGGAGGTCGCATGCGCCTAAACCACTTTTTCGCTTTACAACCAAGAGAGAATCTACCTCGCTTG
>CAZTHM010000550.1:1156-2076 GCA_964613505.1 uncultured Acidobacteriota bacterium
GATCTCGGGCGTGGCGAGCGAAGGGCGCCGCTTCGCCTCGAGGTCGGCCTGGCCGATCACGATCTCGATTTCCTTCTTCGGGGTTTTGGAGCGCGCCGGCGATTGGCGGCGGATGAAATACCTCAAGAAAGGGAGGAAGTGATGCTCTGCCCTAGTTGCAAGAAAGAAGGTTTTCCGATAGACCTCCGCTGCCTTAAGTGCGACGAGCCCCTACCAGCCGTCCCGCACATCTTTGAGAGCCCAGAAAATCGACTACAGCCTCCAAAGAAGGTATTCTGCACAAAGTGCGGACTCGAAGCTGCGGACGCCCGTCTGGCCTGCCCGGAGTGCCTGGCCACTCTGCCCCGACCGTTCTCTCTGGTTGCCGGGCACGACCCTGAATTCGAGGATGAGCCTCAAATCGCACGTTTTGAGATCGTCTGCCCTGAGGGTGCCTGCGCAGAGTGTATGAAACTCGACGGCAAGATTGTAACCCGCGAAGAGGTCAAGCGCGGCGTGGTCCCGATTCCTGCCTGCCTGCATCCCATGTGTTGGTGCAATCTTGTCGGCGTCTATGATGATGAAGGGAAAGTCACCACGAGCGATTGATGAGACTTGGGTCGCGGTCGCCCGGTGGCGTGAAGCGCGGCGCCGAGTGGCGCGACGCGAAGTATATGTGCAGATGAGGGGTGGCTAGGTCGATGGCTAGATTGTCGAAATGCCCGGTGTGTAATGGCGAGATGGCCATGATGCGCTAGACTATCCGTACTGCGGCCAAAGCCACCAGCGGGTTGGGTGCTTTACGGCGCTCGTGATTATTGCCATTGTTGTTTTAGTGGCCCTCATGTTTGTTTGCTCGGTTGGCAAGAGAGGCGCGGGCGGAGAACGGCCAGATCAAGATTTAGGGGTAAAATGCCGATGAGAAGGGGTAGATTCTCTCT
>CAZTHM010000551.1:0-2074 GCA_964613505.1 uncultured Acidobacteriota bacterium
GGGGAACGACAGAGAGCAGCGGAGTCAGGGCTTCGTGGTTGCGTGGGATCTCGATGACATCATCCACGAGCGAACCCAACTTTGTGTTGCCAACTGAAGTCACAGCGAGGATGCGACCCTCGCGGGCGCGAATCTCCTGGATATTGGAAATGACCTTTTCGTAGGAGCCGTCCTCGGGCGCCAGCGCCAGAGTGGGAAATTTGGGTTCGATCAGGGCGATGGGCCCGTGCTTCATCTCGCCCGCCGCGTAACCCTCGGCGTGGATGTAGGCGATTTCCTTGAGCTTCAGCGCGCCCTCCAGAGCAATGGGGTACTGATACTTCCGCCCGATGTAGAGGAAGTGGTGGGCGGAGCAATATTTCTCCGCCAGCATGCGCACGTCATCGGACTGGGCGAGGACTTCTCGCATCTGCTCCGGAATTTTCTCCAACCCATGCAGGACCGACATGCCCTCTTCATAGGAAAGATCGCGGCCGCGGCCAATCAGCAGCGCCATCAGGGCGAGGATTGTTACCTGCGACGTGAATGACTTGGTCGAGGCGACGCCCACCTCGATTCCGGCGTGGCAGTAGACTCCGGCATGTGTTTCGCGGGCGATGGAACTGCCCACCACGTTGACAAGACCCAACACCAGCGCGCCTTTGCGCCGGGCCTCGCGCAGCGCCGCAAGAGTGTCCGCGGTCTCGCCCGACTGGCTGATAGCGAGCACCACGGTGTTCTGCCGAAGGTTCAACTTGCGATAGCGAAACTCGGAAGCCAGCTCGGTCTCGACCGTCAGGTCCGTCAGCGCTTCAAAAACGTAGCGCGCATAAAGGCCCGCATAGTAGCTGGTGCCGCAGCTGACGATAATGAGGTGGCGCGCCTGCTGCAGGCGGTCCATAACGGATTCGAGGCCCCCCAGCTTTGCCACGCCTTCCGAGTGATTGATGCGGCCGCGCAGCGCGTTCTCCACCGCGTCGGGTTGCTCGAAGATTTCCTTGAGCATGAAGTGCGGGAACGTGCCGCGCTCCATCGCTTCCGGGCCGACTTCCAGGAGCGTCGTTCCGCGGCTCACCGTCTTGTTGTCGAGCGTGGTGATAGAAATCGGGCCGGGCTCGAGCCGCGCCACT
Organism: uncultured Acidobacteriota bacterium; assembly: GCA_964613505.1. Taxonomy (GTDB): domain Bacteria; phylum Acidobacteriota; class Terriglobia; order UBA7540; family UBA7540; genus CAZTHM01. Next base: position 1,110 of record CAZTHM010000551.1, read on the forward strand.
TCGTTGTCTTCGAGATAGACCACCTGGTCGGTGTGCTGGGCGAGCGCCGAGACGTCGGAAGCGGCGAGCGATTCCTCTTTGCCGATTCCCAGCACGATGGGGCTGCCGCGCCGCGCTACGATGATCTGCTGCGGGTGCGCGCGATGCAGCACCGCGATGCCAAATGTCCCCTGCACCTGCAGCAGCGCCTTCTGAACGGCGGCTTCGAGGTTGCCTTGGTAGGCCTCCTCGACCAGATGCGCCAGAACCTCCGTGTCCGTCTCCGAGCGGAAATTGTGCCCCGCGGCGATCAGGCGTTTTTTCAGAACCGCATAGTTCTCTATGATGCCGTTGTGGACGAGGAAGATATGGCCAGAGCAGTCGATGTGGGGATGAGCGTTAGGCTCGGTCGGCTTGCCGTGAGTGGCCCAGCGAGTGTGCGCGATGCCCACCGTACCCTCGGGATTGTCCTTCCACACGCGCTGTTCGAGCGCCGCCACCTTGCCGACTGCCTTGCACAAGTAGGGCGGCGAGTTGAGGATGGCGATACCGCTCGAGTCGTAGCCGCGATACTCCAGCCGCTTCAAGCCTTCGACCAGAATCTCGCGCGCGGGCTGATGCCCGGCGTAGGCGACAATGCCGCACATAGTTGTTACCCGTACCTTTCTTTTCTTATCGACAGCCCTGACTAGAGGAAACTCAATCTTCGCGCGCCCGCGGCGCCGCCCAGGCAAGCCTGGCATCGGCCGTGGCGTCCCGCGTCCCATCCCAACGAACGTGGGGCAGGATGATTTCCTTCTTCACGCGACGCGCGAACTCTCGAATGCGGAGCAACATGCTGTCGAGCAGCACGTCCGAGAGCAGATGCGGCGCGAGCCCGAGGTCAATCAGCTTGCGATGGGTTGGGTTGTAGTAGTGCTGCTCCGCCTCGACGCGCGGGTTCTCCAGGTGTTGAATCGCGACAGCGAGGCCCAGCTTCTCGCCTT
>CAZTHM010000552.1:0-2068 GCA_964613505.1 uncultured Acidobacteriota bacterium
GCAAGACGCGAAAAATTCTCGGCGAGTGGGTCCCGGCGTTTTGCTTTCCGTTCATGCGCTGGGCGCTGCGCAATCATGGCGGAAGCTGTCCGTTGAAAATCGACTGGTTTGCCACACGTGGCGCGCGCTGCGAAAATCCCCTCGTGATTCACGACCTGCGGGAGGGCCGCAGCGTTCCCCTTTCGGATCACGACGCCATTGGCGTCGACGTCCTCGTTGACGATTGAATCTCCTCGACCACGGAACGTCTGCGGGCGGGACTCGAGTCTGCCGTCAATCCGAACCTCGCGAATCCGCGACCCTGAATCGTAATCGCCATGAAGCGAGTCTATCTTTCGCTGGGCTCAAATGTCGGCGACCGCGTGGCTCATCTTCGGAAAGCTCTCGAGGCACTTTCGGGCGCGGGCATCGAAGTCCGGCGCGTTTCGTCCTTCTACAAGACCGAGCCCGTGGATTTCCTCCCCCAGCGCTGGTTCGTGAACTGCGTGGCGGAAGCGGGGACTGAACTGATGCCGCTGCGCCTGCTGAAGACGCTGCATTCGGTGGAAAGAACTCTCGGCCGCCACCCCGGCATTGCCAAAGGCCCGCGGCCGATTGACATTGATATCCTGCTCTATGAGAATGTCGTCGTCCGCTCTTCCACATTGACGATTCCACACGAGCGGCTGGGCGAGCGGCGGTTTGTGCTCGTCCCATTGGCGGAGCTGGCGGGCCAACTTCGCCATCCGGTGACGCAGAGGACGATATTGGAGATGCTTCACGGCACGCGGGACACCAGTCAGGTGATTCGGCTGAAAACAGAAGGATGAAGAATGGTGAATTGTGAATTTGGGAAGATCGTGCGCCCGATGGAGTTTGCGCAGTAATTCACAATTCACTTTTCACGATTCGCGATTCACCATTCACTGGGCTCCCCGGGGAATATGGCCAATCCGCCAAAGTTCGAGCCGCCTCGCTTCATCGCGATTGAAGGGCCGATCCGTGTGGGCAAGACGACTCTCGCGGACCTGCTTGCTGACCACCTCAAAGCCGAACGCCTGCGCGACATCGAGGACAATCCTTTTCTCGACAGCTTTTATCAGGACAAGCCGGGAGCGGGATTTCAGGCGCAGTTTCATTTCCTGCTGGAGCGGTACAAACAGTTGTGCGCGCTCGACCTCGCGGCCAATCCGAACCGTGTGCTGGTCAGCGATTATCTTTTCGAGAAAGACAAAATCTTCGCCTACCTCAACCTGGGCGACACGGAACTCCAGCTCTACAACGGATACTATGAGCTTTTCGCCGGGCAGGTCCCTCTTCCCGATTTAGTGATATACTTGCAAGCGAAGCCGGAGACGCTCCGGAAGCGCATCGCGAAGAAGAATGTTCCGAGCGAGCATCACATCTCCGACGAGTATTTGGAAGAAGTTGTGAAAGCGTACGAGCACTTCTTCTTCCATTACAAGTCCAGCGACCTGCTGGTGATTGAAACGTCCGAGATCGACTTCGTCGACCGGAACGAGGATTTGCAGGAGTTGTTGCAGCGGCTGAGCCGCCCAGTGAAAGGAACGCAATATTTCTTGCCGCTTGGATCCGCCGCGGCGGACTGAGACGGGTGATAGGGTTCAAAGCCGGACCTTCGTCATTGCCACGCATGCCGGCACGAACCGGAAACTGAAAGAGTTCAGACCCTCTCTGTCCAGGCCAGTGGAGGCCCACTCGGGTCCCCGGGCACTCGCGCGATGAGCGCCGGTGAAAATCCTGCGACGGAGAGGGTCTTTGATTTTGGATTGGCGATTTTGGATTTGTGATTTTCGATTTTGAATTTGTGATTTTCGATTTTGAATTTGAAGTTTGGAATCTTGAATTCGGGAGTTGAAGACTCGTGGCCGCCCCCGCTTCTGTTTCCCGGCTCTCAACTTCTTCGACTGAGGTAATGCCATGGACCCGAAACCCGAGGCCGTGAGCAAGATCACCGTTCCTTTAATCCTGGACCGAAAGCTGCGCGGCGAGAAGATCACCTGCCTGACCGCCTACGACTACCCCACGGCGCGACTCGTCGATGAAGCCGGGCTCGACATGATCATGG
>CAZTHM010000553.1:0-2056 GCA_964613505.1 uncultured Acidobacteriota bacterium
TTTCAGCACGGAGGTCCACGCCTACGCGTTTTCAATCGCTGCCAACGCCTATCTTTCCTTTTTCCCGTTTTCACTGATGCTGCTGACGGTCTGCCGGCGCTGGCTGCACTGGGAAGGAGCGTACAGAATCATCCTCGAACTACTTCGCGTCCGCCTCCCTGCTGGCACGGAATCGGTCATCCGAAACCTGGACGTGCTCGTGCAAGGCCGGCCCCGCCTTCAGATAATGTCTCTTCTCATGCTGTTCTTCACGACTTCCGGCGTCTTCCTGCCGCTGGAGGTCGCCTTGAACAAAGTCTGGAAGATCGAGCGCAACCGCACCTTCCTCCGCAACCAGGCGGTTTCCTTTGGGCTGGCGGTGCTCACCGGTCTGCTCGCGCTCTTCTGGGTTCTGGTGACGACCACCGCGCAATGGCTGCTCACGTTCTCATTGGATTGGGTACCCTCGCCGGGATTTCTGCGAGCAGTATCGCGCGGGCTTCTGGAAGTTGTTTCCATCCCCTTTGCCGTTTCCATTTTCTTTGCGATCTACCATCTTCTGCCCAACGGCAAAGTCCCCACCCGGCGAGTCCTTCCCGCCGCGGCGCTGACGGGCGTATTGACGATCCTGGCGAGTTTCGTTTACGTTCTTACCTTGCCCCTGTTTCGCTTTCGCGAGGTTTACGGGCCGTTCGCGCTGTCCGTAACGCTGCTCTTCTGGGCTTACATTGGGGCGCTAATCCTGCTCTTCGGCGCCCACCTCTCAGTGCAGAGTTTCTGGGAGGAGTACTTCACCCGGAGTCTTTCCTGGCGGAGTGGCTTGAAAGCTGCGGTGGTGGTGGGGGGTGAAAAATCCAATGGACCCTAAAAGAGACCTTCTCGAACTGCCCCAAGCCCTCCGCGAATTGCTGGAGAAGGGCGGCCCGGAATTCGACAAACAGGTGCGCCTGACGCGCTGGGGCGACGGCCCCGTTTACGTGATGGGATCGCACACCGCCTACGCGGCGGCCCTGACCGCCGGGCGTGCGATCGAGGCCCTGGTCGGGTTGCCGGTGGTGGTCCGGGCGCCGGCGGATTTTCAGAGTTACGCGCTCCCTCTGCTGCGTCCGAGGTCCATCCTGCTGACCATCGAGTCTCCCGGAGGATCATCGGAAATTCTGGACGCTGCGCGCGCCGCAAAGTCGCGCGGGGCGAGGATTCTGACGCTAACCGGGTCTCTCCAAAGCGAATTGGCTCAGATGGCAGACGGGGCGTTTCTGGTTCATACCGCCGACGCACAACCGGGGAGCCTGAGAGCCGGCTTCTGCCAACACGCCATGGCTTGCTATCTCGGTTTCGCGGTGGCCCGCGCCCTCAAGCGCCCTAACGAATACCTCCGCGACCTCGAGGAGGAATTCCCGAAACTCCCAGAGCATGTCGAATGGGCATTCTCGCAACTTTCCGAAGCTGTCCGCGCCCTCGCTGCGCAGCTCGAAACCGCGCCCAGGCTCCAAGTCGTCGGGGGAGGATTCTATTACCCGGTGGCCTTGCATTGGGTGGAGACGCTGAAAAGGCTGGAGGGAACAGACGGGCGCGCCTTCAATGGCCTGGGAACGGAGTTTCGTGAGCTCGGGCCCCACGCGCCAGGCGACACCATCATGCTCTTGTCCGGCTCCCGTTGCCGGGGCAGGAAAACCATGCACGCGCTGGCCGAAAGCGCCAAGCGTTCGGGGACGAATCTCCTTGCTCTGACCGACAAGAATGACCCCGAGATCACGCGGCGCGCGGCTCTTGCCATCATGATTCCGGTATTGTGCGAAGAAGTCGGATCTCTGCTCGCCCTGGCGCTGCTCGACTGGGTGGCTTGTCATGGCGGGCCGGCACGCGGCCGCACCGAGCCACGCCCCCGCGCCGGCCGTCCATAGTAGCTTGCGACCTGCATTCCCGGGCAGCCCATCCTTCTTCCATCGCCCCAACTCCCTCCCGGCGCCAAGTCTCCGGCGCTCTGGACGCATCCGTTTAGGAGGACGCTAATTCATTTCAACGACACCATTGACGAGGCATCGCACTTCTGATTTAATGCTGCTATGGACATAGG
>CAZTHM010000554.1:0-2051 GCA_964613505.1 uncultured Acidobacteriota bacterium
GATAAGGCACCTACCTGGTCGTTGCCACAAAGGCGCCAAGCCGCAACGAAATCACGGCCATTCCCACCGAACATTCAAGAGCAACTGCGGTATCATCAGGCCCGCCCGGGATCGGTCTTGTGCGGCGCCTTCGATCCGAGAGCCTATGAAGACGTCAGCCGCGTTCTCGCCATTCTCAGCGGGGTTCTGACGGATGCGTTCCTGGTTTTTCCTTTTCAGTTGCAATCTGATGTGGGCGCTGCAATTCACCTGCGTCAAGCTGGTGCAGGACCAGGTGGGGTCGCTCTTCACCGTCTGGGGGCCGATGACGCTCTCGACCCTCATGCTCTATCCGCTGGTGCGCGCCGAACGGCGCCAGGACTCCGCGCCGGGCGAGCGTCGCTGGAAAGACGTTTGGTCATATCTTTTGCTGGCGGCGCTGGGAGTTTTTCCCGCCCAGGTGCTGACCACCTGGGGAACGCGCCTGTCGCTGGCCAGCAACGCGGCGCTGATCACCCTGACCCTGCCGATTTCCATGGCCATCATGGCCGCGCTGATTCTGGGCGAGCGCATGACCTCGGCCCGCTGGGTGAGTTTTGGCCTGGCCATCGGTGGAGTTCTCCTGTGCTCCAGTTCCGACCTGCGTCACATGGATTTCAGCCGAGGCTTCTGGGCGGGAAACATGCTGGTCTTCCTCGGGACGCTGGGCAGCAGCTTCATCAACACCTACGGCAAGAAAATGATGGAACGCTACACACCCATGCAAATGCTCTTTTACATGTACGTGGCGTCATGCGTGATCCTGACGCCCCTCGTCCTGGCGCAAGAACCCGACGTCTTTCGCCGTATCCCGCAGTTCACAGGTCAGACCTGGATTGGCCTGATCCTGCTCACCTTCTTCCACAATTTCCTTTCCATGGTTCTGTTCCTCAAGGCGCTGAAGAAACTGGACGCCATTCAGGCTGCGCTCTCCATCTACCTGGTCACTTTCTTCGGCGTGCCCATCGCCGCGATCTGGTTGGGGGAGCGGCTAACGCTGGGGGGAATTGCCGGCGGGGTCCTGGTGCTCGGGAGCACGCTGCTGATTACGCTCTGGGAGCAAAAACTGGCGGCGTCTCGCGCCGCGTCGTGAAATGGAAACGAGGCCGCCCGCCGCTACAGCCCTATCAGGGGATTCGCCGGAAGCGCCAGAGGCGGGCTCGCATGGGTTCGCCGAAGGCCAGGATGCGGCCGTCGCTCGTCCAACCGGAGAGATAAATGTCGCCGGTGTAATGCAGCGGGATTTCGGTGAGTTTGCCGGCCACGGGATCGAGCACCGACAACTGGAAGAACCAGGAGTCGAGCGGGTTTACCCCGATCAGGATTTTGCTGTCCTTGCGGATGGCATTCCCGCCGAGAGGGAGGGGAACGATCGGGAGGTCGCCTTGAACGTGGATCTCCTGTCCGGGGCCGCCTGAAAGGGGAATCCGAACCAGCCGCGTTCCCTCCTTCTCGAGCAAGTTGACTATGAGGTCTTTCCCGTTCGGGTCGACGGCGACACCATCTCCGGGACCGATCTGGCGCGGCGCTCCGTCGGCTGTCGGGATGGCCCAAACGTTTCCCGCCGTCGTGTAATAGAGAGTCTTCCCGTCGGGTGAAGCCGTCAGACTAGCGACGTATTTTCCCCTGCAACCTTCCAGGCGGCGGACAATCCGGCCATCGCGCGCCGAGGCGACAGCAATCGTCTGATTTGAATCTGTTCCGGCGATGAAGGCCACCTGATTGTCAGGAAGCAAAGCGACCGGCGGGCCCGTTGCCTCAGCAGAATCGATCAGTGGAAAGAAGTTCCCGCCGGGTTTGCCAATCAGAAGGCGAGCCCGGCCGGAGAGAAGCGCTGGAAGGAGGAAGCGACCGTCGGGGAATTCCACCGGTTGTATATACGCCGCCGGGTAGGTCTCCGAAGCTGCGAGGACTTCCGGCGAACCCCCGGAAACGGGAAAGCGCAAGACCTCAAGCGGCCGCTCGACTTGATCGAGGTAAAAGCTCCCGTCCGGCCCGGCGTCCATCAACCAGGGTGGTCTGGTGAGGGTCAT
>CAZTHM010000555.1:0-2050 GCA_964613505.1 uncultured Acidobacteriota bacterium
GCTGATCTGATAGTCTTCGTCCCAGGCGGAGATGAGTTTTTCCGTCTCCGCCTTGGGGAGTCCGAGTTGGGAAAGGTGCAGCGGCCGGTCAAACCCGCCGGCGACTTCGAGGTAGCGTTTGACGGCTGCTGCGAGGTTCATAGCCTGCCGCTCGCGGCCCGCGCCTGAACGTCAGGGAAGCATTTTCAGGGCTTCGAGAATCTCCCCCTGGTCCGGCTGCTGCTTCAGCTCGTACACCTTCGCCCAGGCGACTTTCCCGTTCTTGTCCACGATGAAGACCGCCCGGTCATTGAGGAACGGAACCGGGTGCATTGACGCAGGAAATATCCCATACGCCTGGGCGGTCTGTGCGTACGGCCAGCGATCACTGGCCAGAGGAAAGCTCAGCCCGCCAAGGGATTTCTGAAAAGCAATATGCGATGGGACCGAATCCGTGTTGACGCCCACGACCTGGGCGTTGAGATCGGCAAACTTGGCGAGGTCCGCCTGCGCTGCCGACAGTTCGTTCTGTCAAACCGGGGTGAAATCAAGCGCGTAGAAAAGAATGACGACGTTCTTCCCTTTGTGAGCCGAAAGCTGAAACTCGCCCTGCTTGTCCCCGGTCGCCGACGATAGCTTGAAGTCGGGCGCCGGATCTCCAATATTTAGCGCCATGCAAGACCTCCCTGTGGAATCGTCATATCCGCGCACGCAGCGTTTACCCACGCTGACACGCTAGATAGACGGTGATTCCTTTTCTCGAAACCAAAGCCCGTTCGCTTGCGAGGCGCTATTCTACCCCAAAGTGGGCTGATCCCATCTAAGTCCCTTTGTAATCCCCCATTTTGCTGACTAGTGGGTAGCGTTCCGGATGCTCGATTGATTCCACGGCGAGGTCCACATCGAGGTCAGGCCAGTACAAATGATGAGTATGCGGGAGCTCGACGTTCAGCAGCTTTCCGACGGGAACATCCCGGAACCAGGGAAACTCCTCAAAGGACAGGAAGATTTCCCGCCCGCCGAGGAGCAGCCAGAATCCATGCTTCGAGATGTTGGTGACTTCAACTTCTGAAGTGAGCTTTCCAAGCTGCGCGGATTTCATCTTCGATTCTTTTGTTCGTTCTGCGCGATCCGCGCCTTCACCAGCTTTTTCACCAGAGCGGCCGCGAGAGGCTTGTCCACCGGGAAGCGGATAGTACCTTTGGATGTGTGGAAGGTCTTGAGTTCGTTCTTGAACGCCTCGATCACCGACGAACTCATGGGGAAAAAACTGCAATGTTTCGAAAACGCGGCGAACCCCACCAGCACCCCTTTGTACCTGAACGTGGGAATCCGATACCAGATTGCTTCCGTGGCCTCCGGGGGCACCGCGGAACGGATCGCGGCGCGGACTTTGTTCAAGGTGCTGCGGGCGGGTTCCGGGACGCCGGCGAGGTATTCGTCCACGCTCTTCGGAGCGACGTTGCCTTTCGCGGCCGAACCGCGAGTGCTGGATTTCGTCTTTTTCATACGGGTAATAATACTACAAGGGAGTTCACTTCAAGTTCGTAGCCACGGCATGTTCTTGATGCCGCGGATTCGTAGCCGTTGGGGATTCAAAAAGCCCACGGCATCCCGCTCTGAGCGGGGCCGTTGCTACCCGCACCGCAAGCGACTCGACGTGACCAAAAGGGGCTGTCAGTGTGCCGACGCTGCGCTTTGCGGAGAGGCCGCCAGGAGCTCCCGAGTGAGCTCTTGCGGCAGATCCAGCATCACATCATGGCCGCACGCCATGGCGAGCGTCCTCCAACCCTTGGCTTTGGCCTGCTCGCAAAACGGCGGGAAAGGCGAGGGGGCCCAGCCGGTGGCCTGGATGAAAGTGATGTTCTGGATCTGGGCGATTCCTCCCGTCAGGTGGATGGGTTGCTGAAAGGTGGCCAGCGGCTGCATGGTGCACTGGCGGTTCACCCAATCGAGATCTTGGGCATTCACCTTGAACGCTTCGGCGGGAATCGGCGGCACCTTCCAACCCTCTCCAACCTGCAGCGCCTCTTCGAGCTGCGCGTTTCTCATCGGGCACGGGAGAGTATCG
>CAZTHM010000556.1:0-2046 GCA_964613505.1 uncultured Acidobacteriota bacterium
ATGCTTAACCGGAGTTGCCCTCACCCCTTTTCAACACGTTCCGTTGACAGCGCCCAAGCGGAGTCTCGCCTTGACGCTCGTTTCTTATCCGTGCTATAAAAGTTGCTTTTCAAAATCGCTCGCAAGCCAGACTGGGAGCCCCTCCGAAGTCTTGTGTCGGCAATCCCGGCCTAACCCGCCTCGGGGGCAAGAAAGCGAGAACTGGTCGGAGGCAATTCGATGTCCCTTCCTGTAATCATGAGCATCAGTGTGTTTTATCTATTGGAAGCAGTGAACTTCTCCGCACGAACATTCTCTCCGAGATGGAGTCCCGTCGAGAGACTTAGGGAGTCAATCCGGTCTTGGTTGAGGATGGCCTGGTCCCGTCGAACCCGGCTTGTCAGGGTGGCAGCATCCTCGGCCGTGATGGGCCTGATGGGCGCAGCCACGGCCTTTGCCAAGCCTCCCGAAGAGACTGCCGGTGAAGCCAATCTGAAGCTCCCGGACCTCTCCCAGGTGCAATTCCTGGGGGTGAGTGGCCACTCATTGCTCATGGTTGGGATCGTCTTCTGCATTCTCGGTCTGGTCTTCGGATTGGCCATGTACAGCCACCTGAAAAACCTGCCGGTGCATCGCTCTATGGCGGAGATTTCCCAGTTGATCTGGGAAACCTGCAAGACGTATCTCATTCAGCAAGGTAAGTTCCTGGCGCTGCTTTGGGTCTTCATCGCGGCCATCATCCTGCTCTACTTCGGTGTCCTGCTGAAGTATGAGGCCCTGCGAGTGGCGGTCATCCTGCTCTTCAGCGTGGTGGGAATCGGCGGAAGTTACGGCGTCGCGTGGTTCGGGATCCGCGTCAACACTTTCGCCAACTCTCGCACGGCGTTTGCCAGCCTGCGCGGCAAGGCGTTTCCCGTTTACCAAATCCCCGTCCAGGCTGGCATGAGCGTCGGCATGATGCTCATCAGCGTCGAGCTTCTGATGATGCTGATCATTCTGCTCTTCGTCCCGGGAGACTATGCCGGGCCGTGTTTCATCGGCTTCGCGATTGGCGAGTCCCTGGGCGCGGCGGCCCTGCGAATTGCCGGCGGCATCTTCACCAAGATCGCCGATATCGGCTCCGACCTGATGAAAATCGTTTTCAAGATCAAGGAAGACGACGCGCGCAACCCGGGCGTCATTGCCGACTGCACGGGAGACAACGCGGGCGATTCGGTGGGGCCGACCGCCGACGGCTTTGAGACTTATGGCGTCACCGGCGTGGCGCTCATCACTTTCATCTTGTTGGGAGTGAAGGACCCGACCATCAAGGTTCAGCTTCTCGTGTGGATCTTCGTCATCCGCGTCATGATGCTGGTGGCGGCCGCGGCGGCCTACTTCATCAACGACGCCATTGCCACGGCCCGCTATCGCAACGCGGAAAAGATGAACTTCGAGGCGCCGCTGACCTCGCTCGTCTGGATTACCTCGTTCACTTCCATTGCGCTGACCTACGCGGTCTCCGCCATGATTATTCCCGACTTGGGCGGCGATCCCTCGCTGTGGTGGAAGCTCTCGACCATCGTCTCCTGCGGAACGCTGGCCGGCGCCCTCATCCCGGAACTCGTCAAAGTGTTCACCTCCATGGAGTCCCGCCACGTCAGGGAGGTGGTGACTTCCGCGCGGCAGGGCGGGGCGTCGCTGGCTATCCTGTCGGGTTTCGTGGCCGGCAACTTTTCCGCCTATTATCTCGGGCTGGCGATGATGCTGCTGATGGCCATCGGCTCCATCGTCAGCACGCAAGGCCTGGGCAACTTCATGCTGGCGGCGCCGGTATTCGCTTTCGGATTGGTGGCCTTTGGATTTCTGGGCATGGGCCCGGTGACCATCGCCGTCGATTCCTATGGTCCCGTGGCCGACAACGCGCAATCGGTCTATGAGCTTTCGCTGATCGAGCAGATCCCGGGCATCCAGGCGGAACTCAAGAAAGAGCACGGCATGGAGGTCAACTTCGGCCGGGCCAAAGAAATGCTCGAGGCGAATGACGGCGCGGGAAACACCTTCAAGGCCACGGCCAAGCCGGTGCTG
>CAZTHM010000557.1:0-2042 GCA_964613505.1 uncultured Acidobacteriota bacterium
GAGGGCCCACGCAGGCCGCCCACGCCAGCCGCGAGTCCACTGCGGCGGCGAACATCGCGATGACACTCGCCCAGCCCTGGCCGGCGACGCCCATGCGCTTCGGATCAACCTCCGGACGAGCGCGGAGATACGCGGCCACGTGCAGCGCGTCCCAAACCCGCATGCCGAGGAGCGGCCGGCCCAGGAAAAAGCTGGCGTAAGTGAAGTCGGCGTCCATACCGTCGCGCGGGTCGAAGTAATCCACTCCGGCCTCTCGGACGTTGCGCGGTGATTTGGTCTCGCCAAACCCTCGCACGTCGGCGATGGCGACCACACGGCCCTGCCTCGCCAACGTTTCAATGACGTTGGGATCGTCATGCTCTCCCGTGCGGTCTCGGAGATAAATCACGGCGGGCCTTGCCCCCGCCCCGTCCTTGGAATAGACCACGCGAACTGGGACGACGATGCCCGGCTCGGTCTCGAGGAGCAGTTTCTCGATAATCAGGCCATTGATTTCACTCTGCGCAATCTTCTGGGGCCGCGGCACGATCGGGGTTTCAGGCAACGCCAGGCGCTGGCGAAGCTTGGCGACGAGGTTGGTAGCAAAAGCGGAGTCTTTTGGCTGCTCCTTCAACCGAGCGAGCAGCCGCTCCGCCTCCGCGCGGTTGAAATCGCTGGTGCGCTTTCCCCCGAGTGAAGCGACCACCTGGCCGGTGCTCGTGCACAGGAGCGTTTCTTCTTTTTCGGTGGTGATGACGGGTTCGTGGATTTCGGCCTCGGACCCCTTCAGCCAGCGTTCGAACCAGGCGGTGGTTGCTTCGCGCAGCGGCTGGCTATACATATGGGGGTGATCGAACTCCACCAACTTCGTGCGCTCAGGAATTCCGAGCCGCGTGTAAAGCCCTTGAACTTCCTTGAAGGTCTGACGGGTCCCTTCGATGGGAAAGAAGTCGCGCATTGCCGCCCCGATCATGACCGGGCGCGGCGCGATCATGCCCACGAATTCCGGGTGGTCAATTCCCGCCGCCAGCAGTCCTTGAACGTCCTGTTCCGGATCGGTTTCGGCATCGTTCGCGCGGTTCTCGATCTTCCTGGGCAGCGACGTGATGAACGTCACGATCGAAGCAACCTTGATACGCGGATCGAGCATTGAAATGTACGTACTCAGCGTTCCGCCGCCGGAACTGCCGGTGATCCCGAGGCGCGAGGCGTCCACTTCCGGAAGAGATGTCAGGTAGTCGAGCGCGCGCATTCCATCCCAGATGAAATTGCGCGCCACGTTCTGGCCCAGCAAATACTGCTGAAGGCCCGCCATGCCGTGTTGATTGAATTCAAAGCGGCGGCGCGGCGCCAGAGAATCCCAATACTCGACGCGCTCGCCCTGGCCGAGGGGATCCCAGGTCAAAACGACGTAGCCGCGCTGTGCCAACCCGATGAAAAGGCGCTGATACACGTCATAAGCTTTGCCGTTCGTCGAATGCCCGAGCGGAGAAAGTACGGCAGGATAGGGAGGCTTCCCCGTCGTGGGGACGTAAAGGTTCGCGGTTACGTAGAACTCGGGCAGACTCTCGAAGATTACTTTGCGCACCACGTAGCCCGTACGCGTGAACTCGCCCACCACCCGCGCATTGAGCGGGGCACGCTGATTGGGCAACCCGCCAATCAGTTCCAGAAACTTCTGCCGATTGGTTTCCTGCCAGGCCTTGAGGTCGGCTTCCGTTTGGACCGCATCCATTCGTGCCCGGCGCAGCGCACTTGCCCGCTTCGCTTGAGACAAGAGGAAATTGAAGAGCATTTCGGAATGTTCTTTTTCAAGCTCCGAGCTCTCAATGACGCGGAGGTCGGCGGCCCGCAGGTTTGACTGGGCTTTCGTGTTCGACGCGCCGAGGAAGAGAATTAGGGCCAGGGTCAGAAACATCAGTCTAATGATCGCCCGCCGAAGCCGGGGCAAAGAGAGAGAAACCCTCCGCGCGGGAGTCGTGATCGGGTGGTTCGGCATGGTTGGGCACATGGCGCCCATTGTAATCCAAACCCGCGAAACCCAGGGTGATAAGACCGGCAGT
>CAZTHM010000558.1:0-2039 GCA_964613505.1 uncultured Acidobacteriota bacterium
CATGCGCGGTCTCGGTGGGGTGCGTGTGGTCGGGGTAGAAAACGCCCGGGCCGTCGTCCCACACGTAGACGTATCGGAAACCTTCTGCCTTCAGCGGGCCTTCCCAATCTGCGCGATTCAAAATAACCCACCTCCTCAAGTGAGGTTTATCCTACTCTAGGAAGCTTGGTGTCCGTATCCGTTCGCCGATTTTCCCGCCATTTTTCCCCTTGTATAATCGGAAAGATCGCGCAGGGGAAGATGTCGATTCCAGTGGTCGGCCGAGAGGGCTAGAGATGTCATCGCCAGATGAGAAGCGAACGACGGCCTTCTACGACGCCATCGCATCTCGCTATGACAATCTGGTCGACGATACTCCGGGGGACGCATGGACTCGAGACGCGTTTCGGGCGCTCGTCCTCGAAACGGTTCCTCCGGGTTCGCTTCTGCTCGACTTCGGCTGCGGGACGGGGACGGACGCTCTTTGGTACGCCCAACATGGATTCCGGGTGGTTGCTTACGATAACTCTCCCGGCATGGTCGAGCAGTTGGCAAGAAAATGCGCCGCGGAGATCGACAAAGGCAGCGTGATTCCGCGCTGCTATGATTATAAATCGTTCTTAACGCGGGGTGTGGCGGCGCAGCCAGATGCCATCGTTTCCAACTTTGCAGTTCTCTCCGCCATACCGGATCTGGCGCAACTCTTCACCGCGTTCGGCCGGGCCCTCCACCCGGGCGGAAGAGTGATCGTGAGCATCCTCAATCCGGTCTTCTGGAAAGACATGGTCCACGGATGGTGGTGGAGAAGTTTCATGCGCTCATTGGGCAAAGGCACGAAGCTCCTTCTCGGGCGCGAACTCGAAGCCTACTGGCATACTGCCCCGACGGTGGTCGCGGCGGCCTCTCCATTCTTTGTGAAATTGGGCCAAGCGAGCCCGGGTTTTCTGGTGGCTCGCCGGAGTGCACAACACGAGTGGGTTGCGCCAAGGTCTCTGGCGGAGCGCCTGGAGCGGAAATTTTGGAAAGCGTATCCTTTCCGAAACCTTGGGCAATACATCTTCCTGGTTTTCCGGCGATGCGGATGAAAAGGCTGGTCAGCCGGCTTCTCTTCGGCGCTGAGGAGGCTACCCTGTGGGTTGCCGTAGGACTTCGCGAGCCTCAGACTGAGGTGAGGGTCACGCTTGACGGCCTTGGCCCCCCCCGAAATGTCACTCTCAACAACGTTGTGGCCTCGCTCCGCCCCCTGATGCTCGGAGTCGGGCTTGAATCGCATTACGATTTGGAGGCATTGAGGCGGACGCGACTCTTGTTGCGATTCCACGACGCCAAGAGCGCGAACAAACTGCTCGGCGCCATCGAGCTTCGGGCTGTGGAGTGCATCCCCATCGGCGGTCGTCAGCTTTGCCTTGCTGAATCGCTGGGCCATCGGAATTATTGCTTGCCGGCGCCGCAGCTCTGGGCGCGGTCCGCGTTTCAGGCTTACCGGAGGTGGCGGCAACGCCAGAATCCAGACCCCTACAACTTCCAACTGAACCCTCGCGATCTTCAAAGTTTGTTGGTTTTCTATGTCTGCCCGCGGCCGGTGGTTCTGGTGAGCGTCGTCCATGGCGAAAGAAGCAACATTTTCCCCATGGACCTTATCGGGCCCACCGACACGGCGCGTTTCTCTTTGGCCTTGCGCAGCTCCAGTCCGGCCGTGGAGCTCATCCAGGGTTCGCGCCGCATCGCCGTAAGCAGCGTGCCCGCCGACAAGGTCTTCATCGCTTATGAGCTGGGGAAACACCACAAGAAGCCGTCCATCGATTGCCAAAGTCTCTCCTTCCTCACTGTTCCCTCGCCATACTATGGATTACCGGTTCCAACTTTCGCTCTGCGGATCAGGGAAATGCACGTGGAGGAAATTCGCACGGTCGGCTCACATACCCTCTTCCTCGCCACCCCCGTCAACGATTATTTTTGGTCCGAAGGTTTGCAGCTCTTTCACGTTCCGGGATTCTACCAAGCCTGTCGTGAACGCCTTGGTCAGCCGCTACCCCCCGCAGCCTCCAGTTAGGCTGGAC
>CAZTHM010000559.1:0-1058 GCA_964613505.1 uncultured Acidobacteriota bacterium
ACTGGCTAGTCAAGATTGACGGGAACTGGCGCGACGTGGACCACTTCGCGGCCTCGGTCCGCTATCAAGGCGCGGCAGCGCTCTTTAACTGCGTGCTCCCGAACCCCATTTGCGACAACGAGTTCAGCGCGCCCCAGTACTCTTTCGTGGATCGCTTCAATTGGGACCATACTTTCAGTTCCACGGTGCTGAACAACGTCAACTTCGGCTACCTGGACCGCAACGAAGGATATGGCTCGATCGATTTCACAGCGCCGGAATCAAGCGCCCTGATGGGCCTGATTCCTGGCGTGGCCAGCAGCAACTATCCTCCCCGTCTGGACTTCGGTGATGGCTACAATTCCATGGGGAACGCTAGGGGGCTCAACAACAAGAACCGCACCGAGCGCCCCTCCTACATCGTCAACGACCTGCTGACTTGGGTACGGGGTAAGCACACTTTCAAGTTTGGGGGCGAGCACCGGAGGTTAGGTGAGAATAACCGGGACAACGGCAATGAAACCGGAACGTTCTCATTCGACCCCAACCAAACTGGACTGCCGGGCACAACGAGCGGCAACGCGATGGCGAGCTTCCTTCTGGAGCAAGTGGCATCTGGTGACGTTAGCTATCGCACGGCAAGCTCTTGGTACCCGCGCGCCAACGCCATCATCTTCCACTTCGGTGATACGTGGAAGGTGACTCCGAAGTTGAGCTTGAACCTCGGCATTCGGTGGGATCGGTTCACGCCGTCGTCAGAAAAGTACAACCGCTCCACTTTCTTTGATCCGTTAGGGGCCAACCCTTCAGCGGGAGGCCGGCCGGGCCGTTTGGCCTTTGCGGGGAGCGACTGGGGAGCCGCCAGCTTCGGGAGTAGACACCCTGAGAAGACTTGGAACCGAGCTTTCTCTCCGCGCCTGGGCATCGCCTATGCGTGGAGCAACAAGACGGTGGTGCGCGCCGGCTATGGGATCTTCTATACCCAGGCGTTCTATCCGAATTGGGGCGGGGGCATCTCCACTCTGGGCTTCGACAACAACGTCTCCCGATCAGCTCCCGACGGCGCTGGATACCGTCCG
>CAZTHM010000559.1:1068-2031 GCA_964613505.1 uncultured Acidobacteriota bacterium
CCGCGGCGCCTCGCGCCTCGGGTTCATCTTCGGAGTGATCGCCCTGGGCTTCGCGGCCACCAACATTGCGGAGTGCGCGACCAATCCATGGGGTGTCGTCGAAGGTTTCGACGTCCAGCCCAGCGAACTTCCCCCCTTCATCGACCCCGGGGCCCTGAACGGCAAGAGCCTCAACTACCGTCCCTTCGATGCCAATCGCCTCTCCAACGCGCAACAGTGGAATCTGACGATCGAGCATCAATTCACGACTGACTTCTACATCAGCACGGCGTACGTGGGCAACAAGGGAACCCGCTTGCCCTCCAACACTGCCCCACTCAACGCCCTGAATCCGAGTCTTCTCTCCTCGATGGGCGCCCAACTTTTCGACACCTTTACCGACGACACTCCCGTCAACGGCGTATCTGCCCCCTATGCCGGCTGGGCGGAGCAGTTGAGCAGTGTGGGTTGTGCGCCCACCGTAGGCCAGGCGCTTCTGCCCTACCCGCAGTATTGTGACATGCTCCGCGGCTTGAACGAGAACGCCGGAAACACCACTTATCACTCCTTCCAGTTCAAGGCGGAGAAGCGTTTCTCGCGCGGAACCTTCTTGCTCGCCTCGTACACCATCTCCAAGCTCATCGGGAGCTCGGATCACGTGGACCAGCCCGTCGCCGGGGATTGGAGCGGGGCGCATGGGGTGATCTCGCCCTTCGAGCGGCAGCGAAACAAGGCGCTCGCCTATGACGACGTCCCGCAAGTGCTGTCGGTCGCCTTCGTCTATGACCTTCCCTTTGGCAATGGCCGCCGCTGGCTGAGCCAGAAGGGAGTGGTGAATGCGATTGCGGGCGGCTGGCAGTTGAGCGGCACGTTCCGGATTTCCTCCGGCATCCCCTTCTTCTTCCGCAACTTCGATACTTGTGACATTCCAGGGGGATTCCGAGTCGGATGCATCCCGGCGATCATCGGGGATCCCTGGGCCCA
>CAZTHM010000560.1:0-2028 GCA_964613505.1 uncultured Acidobacteriota bacterium
CGGGCACAAGCACGAGCTGAAAGAGCTGCTCGACGTGCGGGCGGGCACGCGGCCGGCGCTCGATTCGAATGCCGCATTTGTAGAATGGGAGGCGGAGCTCGAGGGTACGTCGGCTCAATGGGGGATCGCCACGGGCAAGGCGGCTGCGAACCAGGCTGGCCCGTGGCTAAGTGCCGGCGCAAAGCAAGCCCTCGACCCCAGCGTGGTTTTCGCGCCGGTGCGGGCGGTCCTCTATCGAGTCGATTGGGGCAGTGCGATAACCACTCACGTCACGATTATCTGCCAGAATTCTGAGACTGCCTCCGCCTTCGCCACGCTGCTCACACTTTGGCGCGATTCCCGCCCTACGGCAACCGCGAATCCCTTGCCGTCATCGCTCGCCACATTGCTCCAAGGATTGGAAATCCAGGCCAGCGGCTCGCGCGTGGAAATGACCGGATCGGCATCTCTCGATGCCGTCGACCAGATTATGCGCGGCTCGCTCAGCGGCAACGGACCGTAATGCCGCGCGTGTCATTCGTTCGAGACAACAACCCATATTTCTGGCGGGCCTTCATATTCGGGGCGGGGAGGGGAGGGAGGAGTTTACAGACGCGGTGGTCGATGCGCTGGCGCAACGCCGGCCTTCAAGCGGGCGTGTGCCCGACTAAAGGCGGGCGCTACAAACGCGGACATGCTTTGCTCAGGCGAGCCTCAATTTCCTTACCCAGCTTGCGGGCTTCTTCGGGGGGCATCTTCTTCTCGAACTCAGCGAAGAGTTCGCGCTCCTCTTTGTGGACGTGGAACTCCAGCAATGCTGAGAACCCATCCAGTAGAGGAACCTCGGGAGAGCTTTCGAGGAGCTTGATGAGGCCTCGCAGTGAGGCGTGGTCGCGCAGAAGCTCCTCGACCAAGCGAATCTTGCCGAGGTAGCGCTCCATCTCCGGAAAGAGCAATCCTTCCTCGACCTCGAAGTGCCCCTTGAGCTCGGCCTTCCACGCCTTTTGAATCTTCTCGACGTGCTCCTGGCGCCACAAAGTCTCGCCCTTTTCGATTCCAAACCTTCGCCGAATGATGACCGCCAGGGCCAGCGCGTGCTGGTGTTGATGGGAAAGCGGAATCAGGCTGTCATGACGGCGAGCCATTTTAGGCAAAAGTTGAAATTGGAGGAAGTCGAAGGTTGAGAGTTGAGGGTCGAGAGTTTAGGGTCATGCCTGCGGCTTTTCGACTCTCAACTCTCGACCTTTCCTTCCCGGTTCCTTCAGCCTATCCGGGCAGGAAGGGTTTAAGCTCGCGCTCGATGTCAGCCGGCGCGAGACGCTCGCCGTCATTCAATCGCGCGATGAAGTTGCTGATGACGTCCTTGGCCTGGTCTTTGCGGTATTGACGTATGAACCCGTCGTAGAAGTGCTCGCCGGCCATGGCGCGCGCGATTTCGGTTTCCTTGTTGTGGTCCTGAAGTTCGGTAAAGTAGACAACCTTGTACCGACCTTCGTAGGTCGTCTCTTTATAGATCTCAAACATGATCTTGTCGGATTCAAAGGGCATCAGGAACCTCGGGGCTCGGTGCTGGGGACTGGGGGCTAGGGCGAACTCTCCCACCCCTCCGCTCCCGCGACACCTCTAAATACCAGACATCGCAGGTGGGGTCAACAAGAGATGAGGCTGAATTATGAATTCCGAATTGGGCGCGGAACACTTTGCCGGGGGAGGCTGGGTGGACTGGCCTTCAACTTTCGTCCTTCAAACCTCTTTGCTTCCCAGACCCCAGTCCCTATTCCCCTGCTCTAATCGCGTTGATTTCCACCGGCGTCTCGAGCTCGTAGGCGGGTGGCGGGGGCCCTGGGGGCAGCAGATCGGAACTGCCATCGACTTCCGCGCGGAGCTGGGCTTCCATTTCTTTCAGCTTGGCGTCGATTTCCGCCTGCTTCTGCTTGCGGTAGACCATGTCCTCGCGATAGCGCTTGAGGAAGTAGCCGATGGTTTCGACGCGGATCTTGATCGAGCCGGCGGGCTTGTTCTCGTCGATATCCTTGAAAGAGAAGTAGG
>CAZTHM010000561.1:0-2017 GCA_964613505.1 uncultured Acidobacteriota bacterium
CGCGTGATCGTGTTCGAGACTCCCACGGGCGAACCCGACCATTCAGTCAGCTCGGGTGCGGGGGAATCGGGAAAACTATAAAGCGAATCCACAGACACGTCGTACTCCTTCCAACCGTTCGGCTGGGAAATAAAGGGACATAATCAGACTACGGAGCAGCGGACAAAAAATCAACTTGAGAACACCCGGGAAGGGGACTATTTGCCATCAGAAATATTTATCCTGCGCCAAACTAATGTTGATGGCTGGCGGTCGCGGCTCGAATGGCAGGGGAGACCGGACTGCGGGCGGAGCCCCGACGTTCTCGACCTAGTATCCCAATGGAGGCTAGTGCCGTTCCAACTTTTTGTGGCGAGGCGCTGGCGAGGACCCCTTCGCAAAGAATCCGGGGTCGGACCTTACAGGATTAGGTCGAAATAGTTGGAACGGCACTAGCGACCGATAACCGGCCCGCTTTGACGCCTGGGGCACGGCGGGCCCGCCGGTCGTGGTAGGATGCGGGCGCAGGCATCCCTTGGGCGAGGGCGACATGAGAATCGCGGTGACGGGCGCGGCGGGTCTGTTCGGGCAGGGGCTGGTTCAGGTTATCTCGACCCGGCACACGGTATTCGCCCTGACGCGCGCCGAGGCTGACATCACGAAGGCCGATGAAGTAAAGGCGGCCCTGGCGAAGATTGCGCCCAACTTAGTTATTCACCCCGCCGGCATTCCGGACCTCGACATCTGCGAAGCCGACCCGGCGCGAGGATTTCTGGTCAACTACCATGGGGTTCGGAACGTGGTCGAAGCAGCGCGCGAATTGGGCGCTGGAATGGCATACATTTCGACGGACGCTGTCTTCGATGGCAGCAAGCGCCAGCCCTACACTGAGACCGACGCGACGATCCCCTGGACCGTCTACGGACGCACCAAGCTGCGCGGGGAGCAGATCGTGAAGACGCTTCCAGCTCATTGGATTTTTCGTGTCTCGGTGCTCTTTGGGCCTGGCAAATCGAACTTCATCGAGAAGGGTTTGCGCAAACTGGCAGCGGGTGATTCCTATCCGGTGGCGGCTGACCAGATGGGCTCGGCGACCTACACCCTCGACGCGGCGGCGAAAATCCTGGAGGTCATCGAGGCGCGGCGATATGGGCTCTACCACCTTTCCAATCCGGGGGCCTGCAGCCGCTACGAACTCGCCGTGAAGGCTGCCGAGCTGGCCGGGCTCGACCCTTCCAAAATCATTGGCAAGCCGGACGCGGAAATGGGACGCCGCGCACCGCGCCTCAAGTACGCGGTCATGGCTTTGGACGGCCTCCGAACCGCGGGCTTTGGTCTTCCCAGACCCTGGCAGGAGGCCCTGGCCGAGTATGTGCGCGGCCTGGACATTTCAGGGCTGAAGTGACTCGCGGGCCTCTCGAAATCGGCGGTTTAGGATTAGCAGGCTTTCGGGGAATGGTTTATGTCGAGAATCCCCCGCAATTGGCCCCATAGCTCCGGCATCAGGCGATTGCGTGGAATTGAAGGCAAGAGGTGGCGACTGATTAAATCCACGGTCTGTGGGTCCGTAACCTCTCCTGTGATGACTAGCACCCGACCAACCAGATTGGGGCGGAGCTCCTTGATTTGTGACACGACTTCTTCGGCGGGGAAGTTCGAGCAGCGGAGGTCGAGAAGGACCGCGTCGAACTTTTCCCGGCTGATCATGGCAAGCGCTTGCTGGCCCGTGTAGGCAACATCCCCCTCGCAGCCCAAACCGGCCAACAACACGAAGAGCGCGTTGCGAATGGACGGCTCGTCCTCGATGATGAGCACCTTGCGTTGGTGCGGTGTGCCTTTCAACTTGTTCTGTACCTCGACTATGGGAAAACCGACGACCTTTTGACGGCAGGTTTGGTGCCAACCTACCGGCAGGTCGGAACCTCACGTGTGGATTTACTATACAAGTAACACCATGTCAAGAGGTTTTCGGCCAGGCCCGAGAGTCACTTGGCGGCGGTGGCAGTTCACGCGAAGAACCCTTTGTCATGCCCGGGGA
>CAZTHM010000562.1:0-2009 GCA_964613505.1 uncultured Acidobacteriota bacterium
ATCCCGGTCGCCATCGGGAAACTGCCCGTGAATATCACCGCGTGGGCAGGCAGCGTGATGGGCACGGGCGTGTAAGCGCGCGTGAACCGGGCGCCGGCGCGCGCCAGCTCATCGATCTGGGGAGTCTGGCTCGACGTGTAGCCGTAGCTGCCGAGGTGGTCGGCGCGCAACGTGTCGATCGTGATCAAGACTACATTGGGCTTCAGATCGCCGCCCGCGGCGGGGACAGCGCTGCCTCCGCCTCGGGCCGCGACGAAAAGGCCCAGCAAACCGCAGGCGATACCGGCGAGAATGATTCTCTGAGTCCGTTGTTTCACCGGGTGGATTTGGGCGCTCCTATGACTTCCTGGGCGCGCTCGAGAATGATGGAGGCCATCAAGGGATGTCCCTCCAGTGACTGGCCCACCTCGAGTGAGATCTCAGGATATTCCTGCTGGAGGGGCGCGACAAGACTTGGCAGGTCGCGGCGCAAATGGATCCCCATGGTCAGGAAATAGGGGATGACGATGATGTGGGGAAAGCCCGCTTCTACGGCCTGTCGAACAGCTTCGGCCAAATCGGGGTGGGCCAGGTCCAGAAAGGCCGCGCGCACATATCGGTACACCCCGAGCGCCTGAACCTGGTTCGCCAGTTCGCGCACTCCCTCGTTGGCTTCTTCCACGCTGCTGCCGTGGGCGAACAAAACGATCCCCGTGGCGTGGTCTTCTTGATACATTCACATGTTCCCTGAACCAGATTTCTATTCTACAGCGCGCCGAGCGGGTTGGGTAGGGCGGCCCAGGGCGGAATCAGTTGGAGTGAGGCCGGCCGGGTTCGGGCGATAGGCGCGGGAAACGCGGTTATGCGGTGGCCGTCAGACCCCACTTGAGACGAATCCGGCTTTCCAGTCTTTCAAAGATCAAGCGATCGACGAGGTGGCCGATCGCCATGATCACCGCCATCACGGCCAGAACCTGGCTCATGTCGTTCAGGTCGCGTCCCATCATGAGCAGATGGCCGAGGCCCAAGCTCACAAAAATCATCTCTCCGGAAATCAGCGACCGCCAGGCAAAGGCCCAGCCTTGCTTCAATCCCGAAACGAGGTGAGGCAGGCTGGCGGGCAGGAGTACATGCGCGAACAGACGCGCTCCTTCCGCTCCCAGATTTCGCCCCGCCATCAGGTAAATCCTGGGGACGTGTCGCACGCCCGCCTGCGTGTTAATGGTGACGGCGAGGAACGATCCCATCACCACGACGAAAAGGATGGCCTTCTCGCTTAGTCCAAACCACAATACGGCGAGCGGCAACCAGCAGAGACTGGGCAGGCTTTGCAGGCTCAATACCAGCCCGCCCAGCGTCGCCTCGAGAAACTCGCTGGCCGCGATCAGAAACCCAAGCCCAATTCCGAGCACCACGGACAGGCCATACCCCAGCGCAATACGCTTCATGCTGATGCCGATTCCGATCACCAAGCTGCGGTCGGCAAAACCCGCCTGCAAGGCCTCGAGGACGTTTCCAGGCGAAGGAAACAGATAGGGCGGCCAGATCTTCAGATCACAGACCACTTGCCAGACGGCGATCAGCCAGAGATAGAACGCGAGCTGTCTAATGGTTTTCTTCATGACGGAACTCTTCCTCAACGGCTTTGTTAATTTCTTCTTTCAGTTGGGCCAGGACCGCGCGCGCGGTCAGAGCCAACTCAGGATCTTCGAGGTGGCGGGGCCGCGGAAGGCCAATATCGAATTGGCTTTTGATGCGGCCGGGCCGGAAGGTCAGCAGCATCACGCGGTCCCCCAGCCGGACCGCCTCGCGCACGTTGTGGGTGACGAAGACAATTGTTTTGCCGGTTTCCGACCAGATGCGCTCCAGTTCCTCGTGCAACAGATCGCGGGTCTGGGCGTCGAGGGCGGCAAAGGGTTCGTCCATCAAGAGCACGGCAGGTTCGGTGACCAGCGACCGCGCCAGCGCCACACGTTGCTTCATGCCGCCCGAAAGTTGGTGCACGTAACTCGACTCGAAGCCCGAAAGGT
>CAZTHM010000563.1:0-2008 GCA_964613505.1 uncultured Acidobacteriota bacterium
CCGGCCCCCCCGTCCCGGGCTCCGGCCGACTTTATTTTCTTCCCGGTTGACCTCCGAGGGGGTGAATGCCATCATTACAGGAGTAGGTTCTGGGACTTGGGAGAGAGGACTATGAGAATCCGCTTTTCGCTTCGCTGCGCGGCGCTTTCCCTGGTGGCCGCAACGCTCCTGGCTTTGTCAGTCAGAGCGTTCCCTCAGCCGCAGGACCAGCCGGGCAGCACCGGGCCCAAACCCGATGTCGGTGACACGGTCCTTGTCCCCAAGAAGACAACTCCCGCGCCAACCGCCAAGCCCGACGAGAAGAAACTCGAGAAGATCAATCCCAACGAAATCTTTACCCTCTCAACCACGACCACTCTCGTCAACGTGGACGTGCTGGTTCTCGACCCGAACGGCAACCCCATTCCCAGTCTGGTGAAAACCAACTTCCGCCTGTCGGATGACGGCGTGGCGCAGACCGTCAGCAATTTCGGGGCGAGCGAAGCGCCCATGACGGTCTGCATGTTGATTGAGTTCTCGAACAAGTGGTGGGGATTTCTTTATCTGGCACTCCAGGACGCCTACGAGTTTGTCCGGATCGTCGAACCCAAGGACTGGATTGCCGTGGTCTCGTTCGACATGCACCCCGATATCCTTCAGGACTTCACCCAGAACCGCTATGAGATCAATCAGGCCCTGGACCGGCTGCGCATTCCGGGCTTCAGCGAGATCAACCTCTACGACGCCTTGGCCTTCACGATCGATCGGATGAAAGACATCCAGGGGCGGAAGGCGATCCTCACCATTTGCACGGGGTTCGACACCTTCAGCAAATTGAATTACGGCGAGATGCTGAAGATCGCCCGGAGCTCGGACGCTGCGATTTACCCCATCAGCATTCTGGAATTCATGACCGTTCGGCGAGGCGATACGATCGACTCGCTGCAGGCGCGGAACGCCCTGAACACTCTCGCTAAATACTCCGGCGGCCAGGCCTACTTTCCGCGCTTCCAGCAGGATATGCCGAGTGTCTACCAGCAGATTGCCGGACAGCTCCGCCAGCAGTACAGTCTGGGTTTCACCCCCTCCAACCCCTCCAAGGACGGGAAGTTCCACAAGCTCAAGGTGGACCTGATCGACCCGCAGGGCAACCCTCTCAAGGTCATCGACCAAAAAGGGAAGAACGTGAAATACCGCGTCGTCTTCCGCGAGGGTTACTACGCCCCCAAGTCCTGATGGAATCTGAAGCCGGCCTTCACGCACACACACTCGTGCCCTCGAGGGATTCGTGTTTGTGAGTCTCGATTATGCCCCGAGGGCTCGCCCGTTTAGCGAACGGGCTTGGGGCGGCGCGGCGGGGCGGTGAGCTCGATCACCGGTTGCGGGGGAAGTGGAGGCTCGGGCCCTGCGACCTTCAGAGTGTGAACCGTCTCCTCGCACGCCTGCATGTAGAGGTCTTCATCCTCCCGGCCGGGCGTGCAGAACATTTCGACAATCCTCTCGGACGAGATGACGCGCGTGGTCAGCAGCATCGCCCGGTCCTTGTACTGCCAAATCAGCACCGCGTCCCGGTTGTTGATTTTAGTGCGTGAATAATGGAAGCGCGGCAGTTCCTGGTAAGTTCCCTCGGTCTGCCACTTGGCAAGCACTTTGGGGTCGAACTCAAAAGTGCCATCGGGATTGGGCTGCGCCGTTATAGTGAGCGCCGGCGCGATGCTCCAGAATTTGGGACGCGTGATCCGGACGCCCCCGGCAAACTCCTCGACCCGGCCGTAGATGCCCGACGCGACTTCGATCTCGACGCCCAGTTGGTCGTTCTTGTAGGGGATGCGCTTGAGCGTTTCGTCTCTGACCTGCTGTCGGTGGTGGGGCAGCCATTTCACCAGGTAGTATTCGCCGCCCAGAACGCCTCCGCCAATCAGGATGATGGCGATGCCGACAATCAATTGGAATGGGATTTCCTTTTTCATAGCAGGCCATCTTACCCGTGCCGCCTCAGGGGCGCAATGCGTTCACGGTTGTACAATGG
>CAZTHM010000564.1:0-1997 GCA_964613505.1 uncultured Acidobacteriota bacterium
TGAACGGCAAGCGGTTCTTCATTCGCGGCACCAACATCGTGCCGGAGCTGTGGCTCACGCGCTACGCGCCGGAAAAGATCGCGCAGGACATCAAGCTGCTCCGCGACGCTTACGTCAACGGTGTGCGGGTTTGCGTGCACGTGAACCGCGAGGAGCTTTACGACGCGCTCGACCGCGCCGGGATCGTCGCCTGGCAGGATTTCCCGTTGCAGTGGGATTACACGCACACGCCCGAGTTCATGGCGGAGGCCGCACGCCAACTGCGCGACATGATTCGCCAGTTCTACAACCACCCCTCGATCATTACCTGGGTTTGCCAAAACGAGTCCACCGCCTACAACGTGAACGTCCTTGACCCGTTCCTGGCGCGCGTGGGCGCGCAGGAAGATTCCTCGCGGCCGGTGCGCCCCACTTCGGTTTATGCCGAGCACCACTATCAAGGCTGGTATTCGGGCGATTATCACAATTATGTCTCGACCCCCGGCGGCCCGATCATCTCGGAAATCGGCGCGCAGGCGCTT
This sequence comes from uncultured Acidobacteriota bacterium, assembly GCA_964613505.1. GTDB lineage: Bacteria > Acidobacteriota > Terriglobia > UBA7540 > UBA7540 > CAZTHM01. The sequence goes on from CAZTHM010000564.1 coordinate 522, forward strand.
CCTTCGCTCGAGGAAACGCGTGCCATGTTCGGCGATGCTTGGCCGCCCGACTGGCAGAAGATGGCCTATCACGATTTTCAGTACGAGCAGACGTTCCACATCGCGAAGGTCCCGATGGACTCGAACTGGGCGGAGTTTGTCGCGAACTCGCAGCGCTATCAGGCCGACTTGATCAAATTCGCCATCGAGCACTACCGGCGGGTCAAATACAAGAAGATCGGATCGTTTTTCCATTTCCTGTTTGGTGATTGCTGGCCGTCGGTGACCTGGTCGGTGGTAAGCTACGACCGCAAGCCCAAGCCGGGTTACTTCGTGATGCAGCGCGCCTATCAGCCGGTGCTCGTCGGGGCCGATCTAGGAAAGACCGTGTGGAGCAAGGGGAAAAACCTCCCGGCGGAGGTTGCGGGCGGGGAGGCTAGCGCGGCAATCTGGGTTGTGAACGATGAGCATCGCGCGCTGGAAGGTGTAATGTGTGAAGCTCATCTGCGGGGCCAAGGAAAGAACATTCGCGTGGGAGGGAGTGTAAAGCCGGGCACGATTGCCGAAGATTCCGCGACGGATTTCGCGTGGTTGGAGTTCCGGCTCCCTGCAGAAGTGACACCGGGTTCGTATGATCTGATTCTGCTTCTCAAGCAAGGAGACCGCGTCTTGAGCGAGAACTCCTATCCCGTGACGGTCGTCGAATAGAAGAGCCGCGATGCCCAAACGCTATTTCACATACAAATCGCTCGATGACCTGCGTCGCGACGCGGAGCAATTGAAGATCGACCTGCCGCTCGTCGCCGACCGCGAGGAGGTCAAGCATTGGCTGTCGCGGCCGGTGGAGATTCCCGGGCGGGGAAGCAAGAGTTGGAGGATCGGCAACTCTCTCGCCATCCATCCCATGGAGGGCTGTGATGGCGAACTCGACGGACGGCCGGGGGAGCTTACGCTCCGCCGCTATCAACGCTTCGGGGCGGGCGGCGCCAAGCTCATTTGGTTTGAGGCGTGCGCGGTCGTGCCCGAGGGCCGCGCCAACCCGCGTCAAATCTCGATTCATGCGAATTCAGTCAAAGCGCTCGCGGAACTCCTCGAAGCGTGTCGCCACGCGCACGAAGCGGAATTCGGCACGCGAGAAGGATTGGTGTGCGTGCTGCAACTGACCCAATCCGGAAGATACTCTTTCAAGAACCCGTTGATCGCCTACGAGCATCCGGTGCTCGACAAGTATCCCTACGCGAATGCCTGGAACTCGCCGCCGCGTTCGGCTCCCTGGCAGGTGGCGAGTGACGAATACTTGGCCAGCCTGGAAGAGCGCTTCGTTGAGGCCGCCGTGCTGGCGCGCGAGGCTGGCTTTGATGGCGTCGATTTGAAGATGACCCACGGGTACCTGCTCGCCGAACTGCTCAGCGCACGAACCCGTCCTGGCAACTACGGTGGGTTGCTCGAGAATCGTGCCCGCTTGGCATTGAATGTCCTGGGCAAAATTCAGGAGCG
>CAZTHM010000565.1:0-1986 GCA_964613505.1 uncultured Acidobacteriota bacterium
ACGTCCAGGACGGCTTCCTCACCACCCACACCATCGAGAACGTCCGCCTGCCCGAACTGGAGTTCATGCAGCAGTACATGGGACCTCCCAGCGCCAAGCTCATCAACCTGATGCATCCCGACCACCCAGTGATGAGCGGCGTGGTGCAGAACCAGGACAGCTACATGAAGGGCAAGATCGCTCAGCGCGCCTTTTATAACCGCGTCCCCCAGGCGGTCGAAAAAGCGATGGAGGAGTTCTACGAGATGACGGGCCGCCGCTACGGCCTGGTTGAGCCCTACCGCCTGGAAGACGCCGAGTACGCCATCGTGGGCATGGGTGGGCTGGTCGAAACTGCCCAGGCCACGGTTGATTACCTGCGCAAGACTGAGGGGCTGAGAATCGGAGCGCTGCACGTCACTTCCTACCGCCCCTTCCCCGGCGCGCAGATTGTTGAGGCGCTGAAGGACTGCCGCGCCATCTCGGTGATCGAGCGCATGGACAATCCGCTGGCGGAATCGAACCCCTTGATCTGCGAAATCAAGGCAGCCTTTGCCAGCGCCTTGGCGGGGACTCCTCCTTACAAGAAGATCGAGCGCATGCCGGAGTTCCTTTCGGGCTCGGGCGGGCTGGGAAGCCGCGACATTCGGCCGGGCGATTTTCTCGCCATCGCGCGCAATATGGCGTTCGGCAACGGCTCGAAGAAGTACTACTTTACGGTGGGCATCAAGCACGAGCTGGCGCTGGAAGCGCCCTTCGATCCCGACGTTCGGCCGCCGGGAGCCTTCTCGATGCGCGGGCATTCGGTGGGTGGCTACGGCTCGGTGACCACGAACAAGATCATCGCTACCATCGTCGGCGAACTCTTCGGCCTCTACGTCCAGGCGTACCCCAAGTATGGATCGGAAAAGAAAGGCTTGCCGACGACCTATTACCTGACCGTTGCGGCGGAGCCCATCCTGACCCACTGCGAGCTGGAGCACGTCGATTTCGTGCCCCTGAACGACGTCAACGCCTTCAACCTGGGCAACCCGCTGGCGGGCCTGACCCAGAACGGGATGATCTTTATCCAGTCGGACAAGACCGATTCGGCGGAGATCTGGGCACGCATTCCGCACTACGCCAAGAAGATCATCCGCTCCAAGAACCTGCGCGTGCTGGTGCTGGATACGGTGAGGATTGCGCGCGAAGTGGCCACCAGCGCCGACCTGATCCAGCGCATGCAGGGAATCGTGTTGCTGGGAATCTTCCTGCGCGCCACGCCTTTTCGCGAGGCGGCGGGAACGACCGACGAGGAACTGTTCGCCGGCGTCGAGAAGTCACTGCGCAAGTATTTCGGCAAGCGCGGCGAGCGCGTCGTGCAGGACAACCTCACGGCGGTGAAGCGCGGTTACACCGAAGTATTCGAGATCCCGCGCGAGATCATGAACGGCGAAGGCGCTGCCGTTGAGGAAGCCGCAACCACCGCATAAGTAGCGCCGCCATCCTGGCGGCACCCGGAGGCCGGCTGGAAGCCGGAGCTACGGGAAGGAGAATCTCATGGGAACCGCTTTTGAGCCCAGCAACGTCACGTCGGTCGAGACGCTGCTCGACGTCGCCCGGTTCAACGACGAAGTGGTGGGCGGCTACAACACCGGCACGGCGGAGAAAGGCTTGCCCGCCGACCTCGACATGGCCCGCAGCCTCATCCCCGCCGGCACCGGCGCGCTGCGCGATTTCAGCTACATCGCTCCCGAGATTCCCGAGTTCATCACCGAGAAATGCGTGGGCTGCATGGAGTGCGTTACGGAGTGCCCCGACACCGCGATCCTGGGCAAGGCCATCCCGCGCGAGCAACTGGAGAAAACCCTGGCAGCGATTCCCGACGAAGCCGAGCGGAACCGCCTGCGCTCCATGTGGGCTGAGACCAACAAATACTCCAAGGTGTACGAGAAAAAGGGCGATGTTCCGGCGCTGTTCGGCATCTTTATCGATCCCACCAAGTGCAAGGGGTGTGCGGAGTGCGTG
>CAZTHM010000566.1:0-1977 GCA_964613505.1 uncultured Acidobacteriota bacterium
CCGCAGAGCTTTACGCCCACGGGGAGCTCGGCGCCGCAGGTGCAGACGCCGCCCATCTTGGGCTTGCCCATCGCCTCCTGCGCCTTGAGGTGGACGTCTTCTACCTCGGCTTCCTTTTGCTTGATCTGGTCGTCAACGGCCCGAACGGCGGCGGCCTTCTCGCGCACTCGAGCCTCGTCGAAGCCACCCTGAAGGAACATGGTGTAGACGACGCTGCCCAACTCCTCCAGAACCTCGCGCTTGCGTCCCTGCAAGTCGCGAATCTGCGATTTGAGCTTGGTGCTCTCGATGACTTCCTTCGACTTGACGCTGGCGGCCGTTACGCCCTTGTCGAGGCCTTGCTTGATCTTGTTGAAGAGATCGGCCATGCTTTCCCTCCTAAGTGAATGGGGCGCCGTCAGCCCTGTCAGCGAAGTCGGCGGCTGCGTTGCGGGCTCGACCCCGCGGGCAGAGTCTGGGAAGCAATTGAATCCGTTCGCAAACCCCTGCCCCCATGGAGCGCTGCTCCAAGAAAAGGTTCGCCTACCGGGGCCCTGTTCCAGCAGCACCTGCGCCTACCGGCCGGCCGGTAGGTTGTCCTGTCCCCCCGGCGGCCCCTCCTGAATGCGGCTTCGAGCAAAACGAGCTATCACGGGATTCGGCCTTCGCCCTCCGCGTGGAAGCGGCAACCCGCCTGCTTGATGGCTTTGCGGTAGTCGTCGGAGTTCATCTCCACCAGCTTGCACATTTCATAAAGGCGCGAGCGCAGCGTGGTTCCAAGTTGGTTAAGAGTTCGCTCGATGTCGGGAACCGTTTCGCCGGAAGGAGCGCGAACCTCGCGCCGGCCCGAAGTCTCACCGAAGGGCAGCGTGGTCGTGATCAGCGTAACGCGCTTCTGGTTGTAGCGCGAGTTGATGATGTAGGCGAGCGTTTCCTTCACCCAGTCGCTGGGATTCGAGGCCGCCAGCTCGTCGAGCAGCAGCACCTCGCAATCAAGCACAGGCTGGAGCACGCGCAACTCGGAAGTCTGCGAAATCGGATTCCAGCTATCCTGGATTTCCTTCAGCAGATCGCGGAAGTCGTAGAAGATGCACTCGACGCCTTTGCGGATCATCAGCTCGCGCAGGACGGCGACGGCGAGATGAGTTTTGCCCACGCCCGTCGGGCCGACAAACAACAGGCCGAAGTCGGTGGGATACTCGTCCACGAAGCGCTCGGCATAGAAGCGCGCGGCGTTCAGGCTGGGATTGGCCTGTCCGGTGTCTCTATCCTTGCGGATGTCGAAGTTCTCGAAGGCGCAGTGCTCGTAGCGCCGAGGGATGCGCGCTCGCTTCAAAAGCACTTCGGCGCGCTCCTGGTCGTGACAGTCGCAGCGGACCACGCGCCGCACGCCGTCAGCCTCGAGGGGCTTCCATCCGGTGCCTTCGCAGTGGGGGCAGTCTTTCTTGGCCATGGCAGTGCGTCGATTCTAAATCAGACGGAGGACGCAGGCGAGAAAAAACGATGAGCCATGAACGATGAAGGATGAATGATGAACGATGAACCAAAAACAACCCTTCGTCCCATCGCTCTGAGTTCATCGTTCCGCGTTCATCGTTCATCGCCCTTCTTGGCGCGGATGAGGACAGGCGGGGCGATGCGGACGAGGGCGTTCTGAATACGCTCGGGGGCTTGGGTTGGGCGCTCGAGGATTTCTTTGCGCACGAACTCGACGAAAGCCTGCATCTCCTTTTCCATTTCCTTCATGCGCTTGCGCATGTTGAGAATGATTTCGATTCCGGCCAGATTGACGCCCAGGTCGCGGGTCAATTTCAAGATGGCTTCGAGTTGCTCGAGGTCATCTTTCCCGTAAAGGCGCGTGTTGCCGTCGCTGCGCGTGGGGATGAGCAGGCCCTCGCGTTCGTAGAGGCGCAGCGTCTGCGGATGGATGTTATACATCTCCGCCACCGCGCTGATCATGTAGCCGGCCTTGCCGCGTGTTTTTCGGCCGCGAGGCAT
>CAZTHM010000567.1:0-1972 GCA_964613505.1 uncultured Acidobacteriota bacterium
GCGCCGCACATTGTGAGGAGTGTTCAGCCATGATTGCCGATTTGAAACGCGTCTCAACCACCTTGCAGCGCTGGGAAGTAGCCGCGCCAGCTAACCTGAAGCCGCCTATCCTGCGAGATGAGAAGCCGAAGAAGACCTTTTCATGGAGCCGGCTGGCATTCACGCTATCCGGAGGCGTCGTGGTTGCCCTGTTGATTGCGGCCATAAGCATTCCGAATTTGCTGCGGTCACGATTGGCTGTGCAGCCTCTGGAATCAGTTCCGCGTCCCTCCATGAACTTTGAGATCCGATCAACCCCCGAAAAAAACGGAGTCGTTGCTCACTCCGTCATGCCTCAGCCCGATTCTGAACTGCCATCTCCCGTACGTATGATTTCCTACCAGGTGTCGATGACGCTGGAGGTCAAGGAATTTGACCAGGCGAAGAGCCGGCTCCGCGCAATCATGGATGCGGAAGGCGGCTACATGGCGCAGGCGAATTTCGTGGAGACGCCCAATCAGCCCAAGCGCGCCAACCTGGTTTTGCGAGTCCCGGCGGTGAAGCTGGCGACGATTCTCAACCAGGTTCGCGAACTGGGGCGCGTGCGCGAGGAACACCTCAACTCCGAGGAAGTCACCGAGCAGGTGGTTGACCTCGAAGCCCGTCTGAAGAACGCGCGCTCGACCGAGCAGCGCCTGATCGATGTCCTCAACAACCGCACGGGCAAAGTCGGCGATATTCTCCAAGTCGAGCAGGAAATCGCCCGCACGCGCGAGCAGATCGAGCGCATGGAAGCGCAGCGCCAAAACCTGATGAAGCGCGTCGAGATGGCGAATGTCACCTTGACGCTGGTGGAGGAGTTCAAGGCGGAACTCCAGCCCGCCCCGGTCGGAACTTTGCGGCAACTCTGGAACGCGACAGTCGACGGCTGGGAGAACTTCTCCGGGTCGATCCTGGGCATCGTGTTCTTCCTCGCCCGTTATGGGCTGACCCTAGTCCTGTGGGGCGGGCTGTGCTGGGGAACTTGGCGCATTGTCCGTGGCCCCCTAAGGCGTCTGGTCCATTCTGGGGAATGACGGGCGTCATCTACGATTCCTCTTGACAAACCCCACCCCATCCGAGTAGGATTAGCACTCTCAGAGGGAGAGTGCTAATCCTACTCGACCTTTGGGACACTTTCACATAATTGAAAGAAAGTTAAGCACTTAGGCCGGCGCGGCTACCGTCCCTGACGGAATCGAACCCTAAAAGGGACCGAACTGCGGAGGCCAATCGAAGTCCGGCAAAATCGAAAGGAGCAAAAACCTATGAACATTCGACCTCTTCATGATCGCATCTTGATTAAGCGCATCGAGGAGAAAGAAACCGTCAAGGGCGGCATCATCATCCCCGACACGGCCAAAGAGAAACCGCAAGAGGGTGAGGTTGTCGCCGTGGGAAAAGGAAAGAAGACCGACGACGGGAAGGTCATCCCCCTGGACGTGAAGGCGGGCGACCGCATCCTCTTTGGGAAATACTCCGGCACCGAAATCAAAGTCGAGGAACAGGAATACCTGATCCTCCGCGAAGAGGAAGTGCTGGGCGTGATCGAGTCGGCCAAGCACGCCGCGGGCGGAAAAAAGTAAGTTATCAGTAGCCAGTTGCCAGTTGTCAGTGGTTGAAAGCGACGAAACAACGATCCACATGCGGTCATCGCGCGAACAACCGGCAACGAACCACGAACAACCCACAAATCCTTAGAAGAAATCTTGGAGGAGCAAAAGATGGCAAATGCAAAACAGATTGTACATGGCGAGGACAGCCGCCGGGCGATTCTGCGGGGTGTGAATCAACTGGCGGACGCCGTGAAGATCACGCTGGGCCCCAAAGGCCGCAACGTGGTCCTGGACAAGAAATTCGGCTCCCCCACGATCACCAAGGACGGGGTGACCGTGGCCAAGGAGATCGAACTGAAGGATCCCCTAGAGAACATGGGCGCACAGATGGTGCGCGA
>CAZTHM010000568.1:0-1946 GCA_964613505.1 uncultured Acidobacteriota bacterium
CGACAAAATGTCCCCTAAGACATAAAGTTCATTGAGCCGATCGTTCCAACCCACCCTCAGGAGGCTGCCCCATGAGCCGAATTCCCCAGTGGATGCTTGTGGTTTTCGCATCTCTGGTCTGCGTGCCAATCCTGCACGCGCAACAATCCAGTGTCTCGAATGAAACTTCGGTGGCAGGGTCCGTCCCGCGCCTGGTCAGATTCACCGGGACGCTGCCGGAACGCCTGGCTCCCTATTGAATGGGCCACTTGGGGATGGCAGTGTCAATTTCCGCCATGAGGCGGATGGTCTTTGCAAGGCCCGCCATGGTTTTTGGCCGCGGCTACATAGGCTCGGCGATGCCGGGTCACCCTTTCCACGAGAAGGGGTGCTCCTTCACGTTTCGATAGTTGGAGTCGAGCGCCGGTTCGAGTACAAGAATGGCGGCAATACGGCGGGCCATTTCCTGGACGTAGCGGACTTCGTCTTTCGTCAAGGCGCGGCCCAAGAGTTTTTCCTCGCGGTAGGAGAGCCACTTCTTGATGACCTGATACCCGCCGATGGTGTATTCCCAGACGCGAATGGGAATGTTCGACCAGTAGGCCACGTCGTTCAGATAGATATCGAGCATGCGGTCGCCCAACGCTGTAGCGCCGGCATCTTGCCGGCCGTTTCCTGCCGCCGGGACGGCGGCGTTACGTTCTGCATCTTGCCGGCCTGCCGCCGGGACGGCGGCGCTACGTTCGGCGGCGGCAAAATCGCGTTCCACGATCTTGCCCTTGCCGGGCATGGTGACGCCGCCTTTTCCCGCGTGGCCCCAACCGGCGGTCACCGCGAGTTCGCTCTTCAAATCCCCCTCATCTTTTTCGCGCAACTCGCCTCCGCCCACACGCGACGGCACGGCGATTTTCTGGAGCGCCAGCGTCTCGTAGCGCCGGCTTCCAGCCGGCATTTCCTGCCGCCAAGATGGCGGCGCTACGTCGAACGACGTCTCGGTATCCAGCAACGCGGCAATCTGCTTGCCCAGGGCCGCCGAGGCGAGCAATCCTTCCTGGGTGTCCGGCAGCGGAATGCGCGGCCAGTCCTGACGCAGCGCCCCGGCGTTTTCTTTGCGATAGTCGGGGGCGTGGAGAATGGCGAGAGTGTGGTAGAAGACATCCGGCGCGTCGGCAACTATCCCAATGCGCGTGAGGTAGGCAAGCAACGAATCGCTGATGTTGAACCGCGTGCCGTTCGCCAACATACGCGAGTCTTTGCTTTCATGCGTAGTAAGGAGGGGCTTTGTCTCGTTGGTGGGCCTGAGGTAGAGGGGAATACAGCTTGCCCCACGATCCATCAAATCCAAGCACCCGATGCTGCGAATGAACTGCGGCCTTGACCATTCCCGCCTTGGCTTCTGTTGAGACACAATCCAAACGTTTCCATTAAATACCTGGGGGAAATAGTCGGGCGATTTTTCGCCAAGTAGTCGCGTTTCGGGTTCGTAGTAAATCCATCTAAGGTCAAATGGCCTGTAACAGTGCGGGACGATGTTCTGCGGCAGGAACCCGCGTTTCAGTAAGTAATCACGCGCAGGTCTAGCTTCGAACCGGGCCGTAGTCTGCATCGCACGGGGAGAGATGCGTTGCATTTCCTCGTGGCCGATTTCAGGATTGAAATACGCCTTTATCCGCTCGATTAGTGGCTCGCGCTTGATTTCGATTACAAGTTCGTCCCGCTTTGACTGCACGCCCGCGAAAAATACGGGGAACAGGCCGGGCAGCAACGGCCATTGCAGATAACTCGCCGTCACCTGCGCTGGCGCGAACGGCAGCCCAAGATCAAGCGGAGGGATCAGCTCCTGGTAGAGCGTTTTGCCATCCTGAACGGCGGTGTCGAGCAACTGCTGGCGCTTGGTTTTGCCCCATAGGTGGCGGAAGCGAACCGTAGGGGCACCCCTTGTGGGTGCCCGTTCGGGGGCGGGCACA
>CAZTHM010000569.1:0-1945 GCA_964613505.1 uncultured Acidobacteriota bacterium
GTCCGTGCAGCACGCCGGAGCGCTCGTAGCGGTAGACCGTGCCGAGCTCGGCGAAGCGCAGCGGCAGTTCGCGATAGCTGCGCCGGCGCGACTGGTAGATCAGGATGTGGCCCGGGCAGTTCATGGGTTTGAGCTGGTACTGGTCGTTCTCCACGTCCATCGCGCCGAACATGTTTTCGCGATAGAAATCCGTGTGCCCGCTCGTCTCCCACAGGTGCAGGCGCATGGTGTGCGGCGTGTAGACGAGATCGTAGCCGCGCTTGAGCAGCTCCTCGCGCAGCCAGTCCTCGATGATGGTGCGCACCCGGCCGCCCTTGGGATGCCAGAAGATCAGCCCCGGCCCGGCGTCGTCCTGAATGCTGAAGAGTTCCAGTTCCTTGCCCAAGCGGCGGTGGTCGCGCTTCTTCGCTTCTTCCAGCTTGTGAAGATATTCGTCGAGGTCCTTGGTGCTGAAGAACGCCGTGCCGTAAATGCGCTGCATGGGGTGCGATTTCTCATCGCCCTTCCAGTGCGCGCCCGCCACGCTCAGCACCTTGAACGCCTTGATGCGGCCGGTCGAGGGAATGTGCGGCCCGCGGCAGAAATCCAGAAATTTCCCGGTGCGGTAGGCGGAGAAGACCGGGTCGGCCTTCTCTTCGATTAGCTGGCACTTCAGGAACTCGCCCATCTGCTCGAAGAGCTTCTTGCCTTCTTCCTTGGGGAAGTACACGCGCTCGTTGGGTACGTCAGCCTTGGCGATCTCGCGCATCTTCTCTTCGATTTTCGCCAAATCATCTTCGGTGAAAGATTTCTCGCGATAGAAATCGTAGTAGAAGCCGGTCTCGGTGGGAGGCCCGATCCCGGGATGGGCGTCGGGGAAAAGCTCCGTCACCGCCGCGGCGAGCAGATGCGCGGTTGAGTGGCGATAGACTTCCAATCCCTCCGGCGAAGACGGCGTGATGAATTGAATCGGTCCGCTCGCCTCGATCGGAGATTTGAGGTCGATCAGGCGCGAATCGACCTTCGCCACGAGAGCATCGCTCGCCAGCCGCGGTCCAATCGATTGCGCTACTTCCAGCGCGGTGACACCCTGGGGAAATTCCCTGGTGGCACCGTCCGGAAAGGTCAGTTGTACGTTCGGCATCTCTACAGTGTTTCCTAACCCACAAAGTAGAAAACACTAACTTAGCAAATCTCGCTGCCCGCGGTCAAACCGCTGGACCTTGAATCTCGATCACAGGGCGATTCTGTAGCCGCCAATCATAGAGTCTGCCCAACCATGAAAGAGCCAGTCGCCATGCCTAGCCCGATTCGGTTCGGCGTCTGTCAAGTTGATTCGCGCGCGGTTCGCGGGGCCCCTCCGCGTCGGCGGATTGATATCGCCTCCTCCCTGACCCGCCGTCCTGAGTTGGCCTGCGCCAGCCGGCGGTTTCCTCTTGACTGGCGGCGCGACGTAGCATATATGTGATATATGTAGGAGGAGGCCATGGCAACAGCGACGACAATCTATCTGACCGGAAAGCAGCGGAAGGGGCTGTTCAGCCGCGCCCGCCGGCGTCGAACCAGCTTCTCCGAGGAAGTCCGCGAAGCCCTGGATATCTATCTGGAATTGCCCGCCGACTTCGACGAGGAGCAGTTTGCAGCTCTGGCGCGGGAAGCAAACGCCTCGCTCGACCGCAGCATAGCGCGCCTGGACGAAGCGATCAGCCGAGTAAGAAGGACGGTCAAAAAACTGGGTCAAATCGACAGGAGGCTCGATGAGCTTGCCGAAAGACGTGTATGACGCACTGAAGGCGGTCATGACCACTGAGACGCGCCTTGGTCATCTGGGCGAGCAAGTGGCCGCTCTATCCGACCGGGTGGAATCGACCGCCTCGCGCCTCACCACCATAGTCCAAGAGCACGCCGAACGCCTCGCCCGCCTGGAAGGCAAGTTCGAACTTCTTGAGAATACCCTCGCCGCCCG
>CAZTHM010000570.1:0-1942 GCA_964613505.1 uncultured Acidobacteriota bacterium
GGCGATGATTTCGTCGGCGGGATCGGAGGAGAAATCGAGTTGCGTGCTCTGCCGGGCAATTTCCAGGGTAACAGGCAATACTGTCAACGTCTGGAGGAAGGACCGAAAGGAAGCGCCATCCAGGTCCAACGCGAGACGTCGCATCTGAACCAGCTTGGCAAGCTCCCATAGAACGATGTCGGAAATGGCGAGTTCCTGGCGAACGGCGCACCGATACTCAGCGGGATTCAACTCACCCTCGAGGAACAAGACCAGGATGTGGGTGTCAAGATTGAGCATGCCACTTGATGCCCGTCGAAAAGAGGCCGCCCTTGACTTGGATTTTTCCCTTCATCGCGCCGTAGAAGGCGGCGCTGGAGATGCCGCCAACGGGAACGACCCGCGCAATGGGACGGCCGCGTTTGGTGAGCACAATCCCTTGAGGGTTCAGCCGGTCGAGCATCTTGAGACACTTGGCCTTAAACTCGGTGGCCGTCACCGTTTTCTCCTTGGTTTTCATGGCGGACAGATTATAGCAAATGACCAGTAAGATGACCAGTCATAATAAACGAACCCCATCACTGAACCCGTGCGACGCTTCGCAGGGTGGCGCATACCTCGCGTTGTCCACGATGTGTGCGGCGATGTCGAGCAAGGTTCAGGCAAACACGAGCCGACCTTTGGGTTGGGGGATAGGGCGGCCGAGTTCTCTGGCGGTCTCGATCCACTCCTGGATGACGACCTCGAGGTTAGCGAGCGCTCGGCGGTAGGTTTTGCCGTCAGCCGTGCAGCCCGGCAGCTCGGGAACCTCGGCAATGAAAGCCTGGTCTTCCCGGCTCCAGTAGATGATGACCTCGTACTTAGGCATCGGCGTCGTCTCCCAGGCGGTACCTCAGAATAACATGGCGAACCTGCTTGACCTGATACGGCTTGGCCTTGTTTCCCCTGGGCTGCAGGTTCAGGATTTCTCCGACTCCGTCTCTCCAGAAAATGTGAGGGCTTCCCCGAATGCGCTCCCCGAAACCCAGCCTGAGGAGAAGCCGACGCAGCCCCTCGAACGAGATGTTCGCGTCGGAGGTGCCACGCAGAATCTGCGTAAGAATTTTGTCCGGTCGGGGCCAGCGAACTCTCCGTCGAAGCGGGAAGGATAGCTGAGAACAAGGGGTATCACAAGCGCGTCGAAGTTTGTATTGGCCAGTGCCGAACCCAAAGCCGAATCCAGAGTCCCGAACCCCGAATCCTGACTTTTGAATCCCGGGCGGCTACGCCGCGGCGGTGGCGACGGCCTTGGGCTGATAAGTGCAGCAGGGTTCTTCGGCGAGAGGATTGCCGGTCAGGGCGAAGGCGCGGGCGCGCGAGCCGCCGCAGATTTCGCGGAACTCGCAGGCGCCGCACTTGCCTTCGAGCCGCGATGTGTCGCGCAGGTCGCGGAAGAGCGGCGAGTGTCGGTAGATATCCGCTAGCGATGTCCGGCGGATGTTTCCGGCGGGGAGCGGCAGAAATCCGCTGGGAAAAACGTCGCCCAAATGGGAGATGAAGACAAAACCTTTGGCGTCGTTGATGCCGCGCGGAGCACGCCCGATGCCGTCTTCGGTTTTCTTCCGGAAGGGCAGCAAGGATCCGAGCCGTCGCTCGCGGGCCTGGGCTTGCGCCACGTAGCGGCGATAGTGCTGGGCTTCAGTGGTCTTGATGTCGAACTTGACTCGGCGGGAAGTCTCGTAAAGTTGTGCGAAGAGTTCTTCTGATTCTTCGCCGGTAATGAGGTCATCAATCTGGCCGCGGCCGGTGGGCACCAGGAAGAAGACGCTCCACAGGACGAGGTCGAGAGATTCGAGCAGGCTGACCATGGGGTCGAAGTCCGCGAGGTTGCGCCGCGTGACCGTGGTGTTGATCTGCACGGGCAGCCCGAGCTCGCGCGCCCAGCGGATCGCCTGCAGGGTTAGTTCGTAGGAGCCCGGAATGC
>CAZTHM010000571.1:0-1933 GCA_964613505.1 uncultured Acidobacteriota bacterium
GGTAACCCTTAGAACTCCTGAAGCAGAGGCCGCCGCGGGAGACGTTTTCGGTCATCACGACTTCATCGCCAAACCCGGCCTGACGAATGCAGGCCATTAACCGCGTATTGACGCGAGTGTTGCGCCGCCTCCCGATGGTGGCGGGTTGGGGCATGACGCCGGCGTCGGGCGCGGCATTGTCTCGGCCAGGCTTCGCGGCCGGCTGGTTGGGAATACCCGAGGGCACTCCCTTCCAGACAGTGGTTTGAGCGCAGCTGCCGCAGGGTCGAGAAAGCGACTGGTTTGCCTGAAAGACCTGAATCTCAATCTCGTTCAAATAAACCACATCCCGGGTGTTGCACACCGAGCATTCCATCAACAAGCGGCCCACGACCCGCTTCGAATCCGCCATCGGTGGAAACGCAATTCCCCAGAAATCGGCCTTCGGCTCTACCTGAGCCACTCCGTAGACGGAGCCTTCGCTTTGCCCGCCGATGGTTCCCACCACCCGGAAAACGGCCTCATTCTTTGTCGGGACATGACGAATCCTGATTTCTTGTTCGGGCAAGAGTTGATGTTTCAGGACGATTGAGGCGCCATCGCGGCTCAGGACGATGGTGCGGCCCTCTACGTCAAACTTCTCACCATTCTTGCCCTCTCCCGAGACTCGAATCGGAACGGCGAGAGAAATTCGGTCGGTTTGACGCTTGCGAGACTCTTCCGGCATTTCAGCAATCTCCACTGGGACGTGAGTGGGGGTTCGAGTAAGGCTTGGCGGTTGGCTGGCTTGTTCCTCCCCCGCTTCGAAGCCTGGACCTTCCCCTCTCAGAGTATCTGCCTGACCGCACCTTGGGGATTGGATTATAAGGCCGGAAGGACCTCTGCGCAATTCCTTGCATGCCTCAACGAATTGAGTGTCGGCTCTGGGGCGGGCGTAGTAATCCTGGGCAAAATCACTGGTTGATTAACGCGCTAGCGCCGCAGGGTCCCTCCGCGTCATTTGAATCTGGCTTGTCGCAAGTGGCTTTTGAGTTACAATCGCGCCAGCGAATAGAGTCGCAGACGAACGCTCCAGTTGATGGGAGCCACAGGGATTGGGAGGCGAAGGGTGGATAAAGAGGCAGGTGACGTAAGGCCACAAAACCCGCCCGAACGGCGGCGAGCCTGGGTCCGACGACAGATCATCATCGATCCCTCGTTCCAGTACCGAATGCTCATTCCACTGGCGGTGTTTGCCGCCATTCAAACGCTCTTCCTTGGAGTGCTCCTTTTCTATCCATTACAGAAGAACATCGAGCGGGCGCCGAGCCAGTTAGAGCAGGCGATTCTCTACGATCAACTGTTGAACTTGCACGTTTCTTTTTGGGCGACGCTCGCAATTACTGCTGCCCTAACGGCTCTCTACACGCTCCACCGCTCGAACAAAGTTGCCGGCCCGCTCTACAAGCTCCGGCAGGGCCTGGGAAGAATTTCCGAGGGAGACTTTCAGACTATCCGGTTCCGAAGCAACGACGAGTTGCGCGATTTCGAGCCGGTGGCAAACCGGCTCTCGCAAAGGATGGAGGCGCTGTCCACGGGCAATAGCCGCCGCATGACGAAGTTCGAGGGACGTCTCAAGTGGCTTAAGGCGCGCGTGGATATGCAGCAACTCCCCGCGGCAGAGGTGTCCCGCGAGCTCGACTTAATCCTCTCAGAATTGGGCCGCATCGAGTTTCTCCGCGAACGAGATTAAGGTTTGTTCGCTCGAGCGTGCCCAGTATCTCCCCTCACCGGGCCCGGTACGAGCCTTGCCCCATTTGCCTCCGGTGGTTCCACTTTCCACGTCCCCACTCGTAACCTCGACTTCCTTTCCGCCTCTTGACGATTGGCGCTTTCCTCGTCAGTATGGTCGGAGGCGTTGCTTCGGGCCTGTAGCTCAGCTGGGAGAGCACCTGGTTTGCAACCAGGGGGTCGG
>CAZTHM010000572.1:0-1924 GCA_964613505.1 uncultured Acidobacteriota bacterium
CCGCGAGCAGATTGACGCGCGCCCCCGCCACCGCCGCGCCGCTCGGATCGAGCACTGTGCCTTCGATGGTTGCGCCCTTCGCAGAAACAGCGGCGAGGAGCACGAGCGCGGCGAGCCAGGTTACTCGGGACTCGCCCCTCGACTTCGCTCGGGGCCCTGAGCGTGCCGAAGGGCGACTCGGGACTCCGCGGATTTTGGATTTTAGATTTTGGATTTTGGATTGAAAGCGCCGACCGTCGGTGGTCTGTTGTCCGTTGTCAGTTGTCTTTCTTCTGACTTCTGACTTCTGACTTCTGTCTTCTCGGCTGCCGACTACCGACTGCTGACTGCCGACTTCTGACCTTTGACTTTTGACCTTTGACTTTTGACTTTTGATTTTTGATTTCCCCACAGAAACAACTCCTTCTCCCCGCTCACGCGACGGGGGATCGCCGACAGAAGGAGTCAAAGGAAGGCGGGCAAAACAAAAAGCCTCCCAATTCCTCGCACCGGAATCGGAAGGCCTCGGTCGTACTCCCAGGACTCTTTCCGTCGAAGAGTTAGGCTAAGTATGAGTTCCCGGGCAGGCTTCCTGGCTTTCGGGTCATCGCCTCATCCTCCGCCTTCCCATTCCGTCAACTGACGGATCAGTGGCTGGCTTTGTGCCTCACGAGGATTCGGCTCGCCGATCACAGTGGCGGGACCGCGGCCGATTTGCACGGCCTTTCCTTTTTCCCGATTTCGAATCGGGACACCCAAGGAACCGAAGTTTTCAAAGAACGAACCAACAGCAGCAAACTACCACTCGACGCGCGCCGAGTCAACAGTGGATTCCGGTCAGAGGATGGCGCCTCGGCGCCGGAACACACTGAGAGATCAATGCGCCCGCGAGAAGTGTTCGTGGACGATCAGCCACTTGCCGCCGTGTTGCGCGAAGACGTGGCTGCCGCGGCCATGGATGGCGTGCCGGGGCCGACCCGTGCCCAGTTCCACGGTCCAATAGAAGGTCGCGACCGCGACCTCACCAAAGACATGAACCTGTGGCTGGGCAATGTGAAACTTTAATTGCGGAGAGGCCTGGTGGTAGTAGTCGAAAGTCTTCCGCATGGCGGCGCGGCCGCTGATTCTTTCCTGCCGGGTCGAAGAGAAACCCACGACGCGCGGATGGAAATGCGCGAGCAACGCGTCCCGCTTGCCGGCGTTGAAATCGCGCACCATGGATTTCTCGATGCTCAGGATGGTTTGCGCTGCGGATGGCATGGTTTCCTCCTGTCGAGTGTGGATTCCTGAAGAGATGGCGTAATTCTGAGTTATGAATTCTGAATTATGAATCAAGAACTTTCGCGTAGCGGACGTCAAGGGCGGCGTTCATCATTCAGAACTCATAACTCAGAATTCTTTAGTTGATCCACGGCCCGGCCTCGTCGTTCTCATCGTGCTTGCGCATATAGACCTGGAATTTCTTGCGCAGCCGGGCGCGTCGCCACTCATGATAGCGCAGTTGCAGGCGGTAAGGCAGTCCCGCGCCACGCAAGTAGAGGAATCCCACAAGCATCCCGCCCAGATGCGCGATGTGGCTGACTGTCGAGCCGGGATTGCTGAAAGAGCTGGTGAATTCGATCAGGCCCATCACCAGCACAAACCATTTCGCCTTCACTGGAATCAGCAGCCACAGCAGGATGGGCCGATCGGGGAAAAGTATCCCGTAGGCGAGAAGCACACCATAAACCGCTCCGGAATTTCCCACTGTAGCGGAGATTGCCGAGGGCTGAAGGATCACGTCAAAGACGGCTGCCCCGATGCCGGTGATGAAGAAGTAGTTAAGAAACCGGCGCGGGCCCCAGGTGCGCTCGAGCTCGGACCCGAACATCCAAAGCGCGAAAAGATTGAAGATCAGGTGGAAGAAGCCGAAATGCAGGAAGAGGTAGGTGACCGGCTGCCAGAA
>CAZTHM010000573.1:0-1917 GCA_964613505.1 uncultured Acidobacteriota bacterium
CTCGGTCTGCTCGGTCTTGCGGAAGAGTTGGTCCACCTGCGCGTCGGGAAGGGTGACGGGCAGAATGCCGTTCTTGAAGCAGTTGTTGTAGAAGATGTCGGCGAAGCTGGGCGCGATGATGGCGCGGAAGCCGTAATCGAGCAGTCCCCAGGGAGCGTGCTCGCGGCTCGATCCGCAACCGAAATTGGCGCGCGCCAGCAGAATCGACGCGCCCTGGTAGCGCGGCCGATTCAAAACGAAGTCCGGGTTTGAAACTTCGCCTTCCTTGTACCGCCAATCGTAAAACAGCACGCGCCCGTAACCCTCGCGCGTCACCCACTTCAGAAACTGCTTGGGCACCATCTGGTCGGTGTCAACGTTGACGCGATCGAGCGGGGCAACAAGTCCGGCGTGTTTGGTGAAAGGCTTCATCGAGTATCGTTCCCAATGACAAGTGACGACTGACGGGAATTGGCGCTGTCGCGATAGCGACCACTGGGGATCAATTTCGCGTTAGCCACCGCACGATTATAGATATATGCCCAGGCTCTTCTTTTCCTGCCATCTTCCAGCGTCACCGGTACAAGCCCCCTGATGAATAGACTCCTCTTGCGGTCGAGTGGGGAGAACTCTTCGTATCTGTCTAGAATTCTGAGGGCAGGTTTTGGATCGCGCAGCCGATACAACTCACCGCTTACACGTTGCCTGGGCTTGGCCCCATGAACTCTGGCTCCCGGGTAATCGCCGAGGTCGTACAAACTGGCCCTAATAGTTCCTCTTCCGACAAACTCCGCGCCCACTTTCCGCTGCCAGTCTTCGTGAAAGCCCTTCATGAGCGTTCCGTAAACAAAGAGAAGCGGACTGGACTCTGTCACATCTAACTTGCCTTTCACTTCCCACCTACCTCCTCGAACATTTTTAGCAACCTTTGGAGTTTCTCGAAACCTTTTTTCGGGTCAGCAATATAATCAGCAACCGGCTTGGTCTGCTTAAGATTCCTGAGATAGTAGTCGAACATCCCACGGACTTCTTCCGAGCTGATCTGGCCTGACTCATGAAGATACCCGAGGAACTCGAAAAAGTTCAGATAGTCCGTAAAGGATGGGAGCTCCTTGCCAACCAAATCTGAGATCTCGGTTGAATTTCCTCCGTCCAGCAAATCTCTGATTTTCTTGAGTTCGCCATGTTCATAGAACTTCTCGTACAATTCCTTCATCCATTTCGCCTTCTCCAAGCTAACGCTCCGACTATAAGTGAAGAGCCCCCAAATCGCCGCGATAGGTGTCGCCGCGATCGCGAACACCTCGAGAATGGGCCTTACGGCCGCGGCAAATTCGATAAAGGTGTTCCAATGCATATGCAACTACTCAGAGTCGTCCAGGGCCCACTCGCGGATGTCCACGAAATGCCCTTCAATTGCTGCCGCGGCGGCCATCATGGGGCTGACGAGGTGCGTGCGGCCGCCTTTGCCCTGGCGGCCCTCGAAGTTGCGATTGGAAGTGCTGGCGCAGCGCTCGCCGCTCGGCAGGACATCGGGGTTCATCGCGATACACATACTGCATCCGGCGTCGCGCCACTCGAAGCCGGCGTCACGGAAGATGCGGTCAAGGCCTTCCTTTTCCGCCGCGGCCTTTACCGGCATCGAGCCGGGCACGACCAGCGCGCCCTTGAGCGTCGAAGAAACTTTCTTGCCTGCCACCACGCGCGCGGCGAGGCGCAAATCCTCGATGCGCGAGTTCGTGCATGAGCCGATGAACACCATGTCGAGCGGGATATCCATCATGCGCGTGCCGGGCTGGAGGCCCATGTATTCCAGTGCGCGCCCAGCCGCCTCGCGATCGACGGGGTCGCGGAACGAGCCCGGGTCGGGGACGCGGCCGGTTACCTCGGTGACCATGCCGGGGTTGGTGCCCCAGGTGACTTGCGGGGCAATCTGCG
>CAZTHM010000574.1:0-1905 GCA_964613505.1 uncultured Acidobacteriota bacterium
CAACGTGCCGCCCTGACGGGCGGCGTTACTTCGCAACTCTTTGTCCACTTCCGCGCCGATGCGCGTCACGATTCCCGGCAACGCCTCGACGTCGGCGAGCGTGGAGTGGAAATTGACGAAGCAGGCCCGCAACACAAATTTGCCACGAATCACGGCGTTTGTCAGGAATGTTTCTCCGCTGCGCTGCAAGCGCGTCAGGAGTTCGTGGTTGAGCTTGTTCAAATACTCTTCAACCTGCTGCGAACCCGCCTTAAGCCCGCGCGGGACGTAACGGAACGTCGTGATACTCAACCCTTGAGTGCACGCTTCGAGTTCCGGATGTTCCTGCGCGAGCCTGTAGAGCGCCTGAGACAAGCGTATGTCATCGGAAACCATGCGCACGTAGCCCGCGCGCCCCACCTGGCGCAGCGCCAGCCAGACCTTGAGGGCGCGGAAGCCGCGCGAGTTCTGCATACCGTGCTCGAAATAGTTGACCGTTTCCTCGCCGTCGTGCTCGGGGAAATGATAATACGGCGGCCGGTGGCTGAAGGCTTTGGGCAAAGTCGTGCGGTCGCGCACCAGCACGCAGCCCGCTTCGAGCGGCGCGTAGAGCCACTTGTGCGGATCGACGGCAACGGAATCCGCCAAGCTCAATCCGCGCAGGTCGGAGGAAGCGTCGGGCAGCGCCGCCGCAATCGCGCCGTAAGCGCCGTCCACGTGGAACCACATTCCGTGCTCGCGCGCGATGGCTGCAATCTCCGGCAGTGGATCGATCGCGCCGGTCGAGACCGAGCCCGCCGCGCCCACCACAATAAAGGGAAAATCCCCGCGCTGTTTGTCTTCGTGAATCTGCTTGCGCAGCGCCGCGATCTCCATGCGAAGCTGGTCGTCAGTGGCAATCCACCGAATCGCCTCCGTGCCCAGGCCGAACAGATCCGCTGCTTTGTGAATCCAAGTGTGCGTTTCAGCGGAACAATAGACGCGCAGTGGGCGGCTTCCCTTGCCCGTTAGGCCGTTCACGCGAATGTCCCAGTCCGCCTTCGCGGTGCGCGCCGCGAGGAACGGCACGAAGTTCGCCATGTTGCCGCCGCTCACCAAGAGGCCGCCGCAGTCGGCGGGATATCCGATCAACTCCGCAATCCAGCGCACGGTTTGCGCTTCGATTTCCGACGCTATCGGCGAGAGGTTCCAGGCCCCGGCGTTGGGATTGACCGCCGCGGCGAGGAAATCTCCCAGGGCGCCGATGGGCGCCGCCGAGGAATAGATGTAACCCCAGAAGCGCGGGTGGGCGCTCAGGAGCGAATGCTCGAAGAGTAGCGTCGCCGCCTGGTCGAGAATCTCCATCGCGGGCGAGCCGCGCTCCGGCAGAGAATCCTCGCCCAGCGCCGCGCGCACGGCGTGCGGCGGTTCGGCGGGCGTCAAGGGGCGTTCGGGCAATGATTCGAGAAATTCCGCGATGCGATCCACCAGCCGGTGCCCTGCCGCGCGGAATTCTTCCGCGCTCATTTCGATGGGCGCAACGCGCTCGGTCGCCTGGGCTCGCTCCTCGGTTTCTTTCATCGTTCTTTCCATTGGTCCGAATTCCAGATCATCCGCAGATTTCGCAGACCTCACAGATTGCTCCATGTCTGCGCCACCCGCGTTGGCCAGATTTCCCGCAGATTCGGTTGAAATTGCCGCCCCCTTGTTATTGTCGGCGCCCTGCCGCAATATTACGGCCGCGACGAAATCGCGTCTATCCGGAAGTTGCGCCCAAATTCCTCGTCCACAACCAACCCGTGCGGAGTCTGCGCCACACGCGTCATGTCTCAGCCAGATCGGCGGTCATCCCGATCAAAAACATCGGGACAGGTAGACCGCCGCTACAACGAACCACGAACAACCAGCCACCGACCGCGTTCAATCGTCAACCAGCAATCATCAATC
>CAZTHM010000575.1:0-1901 GCA_964613505.1 uncultured Acidobacteriota bacterium
ACGGGATTCGACGCTTTGTACCCTTCGTAATCAGCCCAGTGCGTCAGCCGGACGAATTCGGTGCTATCGGGAACCAGTTTCAATTTCCAGATGTCGATGTTCGCCCACTTCTCGGAATCCGCCACGCTCTGTCCGCGGCTCGATTCCACCAACGTCCACTCGCCGTCCGGCGAGATGCCTTCTACTTCGTTGTACTCTCCGGGCACGTGGCGATAGATAGTCGTCTTGCCCGTTTGGAGGTCTACGCCCAACACATCGGCGAGAGGATGCGTGTAGCAGGTGTAGATCAGCTCCGTGTCATCGCGGCGGAAGTCCTGCGCCTCCAGCGTGCACTCGGGCGCTCGAGCGCGAGTGACCTCTTTTTTGTTCACGAGGGTCGGTGTCCCGGCTTTGTATTCGATGTCCGCGGTGTAAATCACCGGTTCGCCGGGAGCGAGCAGGTCGGGATACTGGCCGTGGGTGTTGGACCATGCAATCTTCATGCGCTTTCGCGAGATTGCCACGCCTTCCGAGATTTTGTGGTCCAGCGCCGCGGGCGGTGATTTTGCGTCCGGCTTCATCACCCACATTTCCTGGTCGTGCTCGCGCGTGCTTTCAATGTCGGTGAAATTGCGCGCACCGATGAGGAAAAAATCGCCGTTTGGCAAGTACTGGACCCGCAGGAAACCCTTGTGCTGAAAATGGCCGGTTAGGAGCCGGATCAGCTTGGTTGCAAGATCAATCTCAAATGCGTCGCCGAAACTTTTGCTCATGAACGCGATGCGCTTGCCATCCGGCGACCAGGCGGCGCGCTCGCCGAAGCCCGTTAACTGAGTAATGTTGGGGGGAAGTTCCTGTTCGGGGTTGCCGGGCTTTTTGGTTTGGGCGGTAGCCGTGATTAAAACGCTGATTGATGCCACAGCAAGGATAAGACACAAGGCTTTTGATGAACGCATTGACATGCCCTCAGTGCGACACAGAGTGGGCGGGTCATAGACCCGCCACTACATGACATCCACGACGCCTTCAGCAATCTCGCCCAGATACTGCCCGTCGGCCATAACATCAGCGGCCAGCGCCACGCGCGGTTTCGCGCGGTCCCAATTGTCGGGAATGGTCAACGTAAACCCGCCGCTCGCATCGCCGCCCGCCGGCACAGTGAGGGTAATGGTTTCGGGCGAGACCTTCCAGCCTGCGGGCGCCACCAGCGCGGCCTCGAGTTGCATGGGCTTGGCGCGATAGTTGCGCACGCGCAATTCTAGAGGCGCGCTCGACCCGATCCGCGCTTCCAGTTGGTAGGGATAAAGCCGGACCCAACTCGGATTCAGACCGAAATTGCAGTCGGCGTCGGCGATCACGTTCTGGAAATAGGCTTGCTGTTTTTCCAGTCGGTGCTTCAAATCTTCCAGGTCTTCCTTATTGCTGATGAAAGGCTTGCCGTGGCCCGGCGCAATCATGGTGGGCTGATGATCGAGGATCGTCCGCATCGATTTCAGATGGCTGTCATTCTCGACCCAGTTCCGGAAGATCAGGTTGTGACGAAGCTGATAGGGAGCGCCAGGATTGGAAGGGAAGAGCGCGTCGCCCGTGAACGCCAGGCGCGCGCCATCAATGTCAACAAACATCGCCATCTGGTATTCCGTGTGTCCGGGAGAGTGGCAGACAGAGAACTCGAATTCCTCCCACTTGAATTTCTCCGCGTGCCGGAAGGAACGCTCCACCTTGATGGGCTCGGCCAGGATGCAGCCCAGGTTGTGCCCGCGCGGCTTCTGGAGAACATCCACCATATTCTCGTAGCACCAGACCTTGGCGCCGTGATGGCGAACGAGATGCGGGAAGCCGTTCAGGTGATCGTCGTGCATGTGGCTGGGCATGGCCACGTCGACCGATTTCAATCCGTAGCGCGCTTTGAGCTCAGGAAT
>CAZTHM010000576.1:0-1897 GCA_964613505.1 uncultured Acidobacteriota bacterium
CGTTGTCATACTCCGGCTGACTGTTGAGATTGAAGTGCAGCCGGCGCGGCTTCTCTTCGCGCATCACGTCCTGCGCCACCGACCAAACTTCCGCCTCGACGCACCCGCCACCCACCGTGCCCACGATCGAGCCGTCGTCCCGAATTAGGATCTTCGAGCTCTCGTAGCTCGGGATCGACCCCTGTACCTGGATGATGGTGGCCAGCGCCGCCTTGCGCCCTTCTCTTCGAAGTTTGGCAATTTCCGCAAAGATATCCATCTGCGCTCTTCCGTAGGTTAACGAGCGCCGCAAAGGATGTCAACGACATCAGCGGAAGAGGCGGCGTCCTAATTTGCGATGTAGCGTCGGGCTTCAGCCCGGCACGTGGCACGATCAATTGGGGCGCTACCGAAAATGAGGACAGCGTGGGCCGAAAATTCAGTGCGAGCTTGACACACAAGGCAGGGTACAGGTATGCTTCCATTTTGGAACCATTTTGGAGGTAAACGGAAATGCCGACCCTCACCATCAAGAAACTTCCCGCCCGGCTTCATTCCCGGCTGAAGCGGCAAGCGGCCGAGCACCGGCGCAGCATCAATAGTGAAACCATCGAGGTCTTGGAGAAGGCTCTGGTCAGCACGCCGATCGACCCTGACGACTTCCTTGCACGCGTGCGCGAGCATCGGAATAGCCTCACTCGCATCTGGGTGACAGAGAAAGACCTCAAGAAAGCCAAGAACTGGGGCCGTTTGTGATTGTGGTGGACACGAACATCCTGGTTTATTTCCTCGTTCCAGGCGATGCCACGCCCGATGCGGAAAGCGCCTATCAGCGGGATGGCGCGTGGGCTGCACCGCTATTGTGGCGATCTGAATTCCGGAACGCGCTCGCGTTATACATACGACTGGGAATGCTCACCCTTGAGCAGGCACTCACCACTGTTGACAAAGCGGAGGCGCTCATGCAAGCACATACCTACAGTGTGGGATCGCGTCCGGTCCTTGAACTGGCCCATTCCTCCGGCTGCTCGGCCTATGACTGCGAGTTCGTGGCCCTCGCGCAAGAGCTCGGCGTCCCGCTGGTGACTTCCGACAGCAAGCTCGCTGCCAAGTTCAAACCAACTGCCATTCATCTTCGGGATTTCGTCCGCGCCCGTCGCCCGTAGGCATGGCGCGGCGGCTGTGACACAGATTCTGCGCAATAGGATTCTCGTGGCAGAGCTATTCCCATGAATGGCCAGGAGACCGGTCCCAGCCGCCGGGAGAATCTTGAAGGACACTTTGTCTCTTGACTTCCAGCCATTCCATGTTACAATGATAGCCTATGGCGGAAGGGTGGCGGGTACGGCCTGGCGCCGAGAGGAGCAGGGGAGGACAGAGGTTGGTGGACGCAGGAATACCATCAGGAAGGGCGTGCGGCGCGTGTGCCAGGACGCACGGCGGAAGCCCGCGACTGCAATCCTTTTGCATCAAGCACCTCGGGGCCTTATATAGGAGCAGGGGCAAAGCTAGGATGGGTCTTAGAATCAATGGAGTATATCAGACAGTAAACAAAAACGAACCTAATGGTATTAAGTGCCTTACATTCCGTAAGATGAGCAGGGTTTTGAGCCCCTTTTTTCGCAAGATTCGAAATGCGAGTTTTTGCAGCTCAGTTGCAACTGCCCGGAGTACTGTAGCGGCGATCTATGATCGCCGAGCCTTGGAAATCGTCCCCCGGCGCTCGGCCGGGACTTCGGAGGAGCCATGAAAGCAGTCCGTTTTCATGAGCACGGCGGGCCGGAAGTTCTGAAGTACGAGGACGCGCCCGACCCGAAAATCCAGGCGAACGAAGTCCTGGTCAAGGTCAAGGCTTGCGCGCTGAACCATCTTGACATCTGGCTGCGCATGGGCGTGCGGCGCTGGGCGCTATCCATGC
>CAZTHM010000577.1:0-1890 GCA_964613505.1 uncultured Acidobacteriota bacterium
GGATAGTCTTGCTCGGCTGCTTTCTGAGCCCAGAGACGAGCTTTCGCCAAGTCCCTCTCCACAGCTTTGCCGTCCCAGTAAGCCAAGGCCAGCATCTCCTGAGCTTCCGCGTCACCCGCCTCGGCCTTGCGCTCGAACTTGGGAATTTCTTCGCGCTTCAGCGCCTTCGCCGCTGCCAGGATTGCCTGCCTTTTCGCCTCGGTGATTACGATCTTCGGCGTCTGGGGCGAAGGTTCACTTTGCTGAAAACCTGTTGCGAACGGCTGCCGCGCAGCCAAACCGATCAATGGCAGACACACGGCATGGATCAAAAACCTTCTGCTTCTCATCGCCTTGTCCTTTACTCAATTCAGCCTCTTGCGGGAAATTCCCCAGGAGCTAGCAGCCAGGGCACGATCGGTGTGCCGTGGGCTTGTAAAAGCGTCAAACACCAAAAGCCCACGGCATTCAGAGCATGCCGTGGCTACCTCGCCGCTCACAAGTCGGCGCTACAGGCCCAATTGCTTCCACAAAGTGTCGATCCTCCTCTTCACTTCCGGGTCCATTTTGATTTCGTCCCGCCAGGGGCGGGTAAAGCCTTCGGAGGATTTCCACATTTCTGAGCTTTGCTGCGCCGGCGAGAATTAGCCGGCCCGGCGTTTGTGGATTTCAACGTACTTGCGCAAGACGGCGTTGATCGTCGTTTGATAACGGGTGCTGTGTTTTCGGAAGAATTCCAGCACGTCCGGGTCGAGACGAATGGTGATTTGCTTCTTGGTCCCGGGCCAACGAATGGCCTCCTTGAAAAATTCGGAACCCAATTTCGGGATGTCGGAATAATCGATATCCGCGTCTTTCATCGCATCAATCCGCGCCCAGTCAGTCCTGGATCGCTTTTTCGAACGCTTCACGTTCATCTCGGTCCGCCTTTCGCAAAGAAATCATGCGAATGACATCTTCCGCACGCTGGGCGAACGCCACACGCATCGCAGGCCCGGAGGGCCAAAAGAATGTAGCCCAGGGCGTGACTTGTCCCGATGCTTTTCATCGGGAGCGCTGGGATCCAAGTGCCCCCACCCCCTTTATCCCCCTCCTCCGCCCTCGGGGGCGAGGGGGGAAGGGGGAGAGGGAGGCCGCGCGACTCCCCTCCGGGTTCAGGAGGGGCTGGGGGTGGTCAGCCGTGGGCTACATTCTTCCGCCCCTGCCGGGGCTGCGCCGAGCATGGTCCCACTATGCTCGCAGACATCGCACATGACACGATGTCTGCGCCACCCGCGTGGTCTTGCGCTCGAATACGCTCGGTTCGACAATGCGCTCGGTTCGGCAGTGCGAGTCTTGCGCGGACAGGGTATAATACGAACAAACTTGTGGAAACAGAATCTAAGATTCGAAGGATCGCGTTTCTCGGCGACTTCATGCCGCGCAAGTGCGGCATCGCCACGTTCACAACCGATCTGCTGGCGGCCGTGGCAGCGGAGCACCCCCAATGCCAGTGTCTCGCGGTGCCGGTCAATGACATCGAGGGCGGTTACGAGTACCCGGACGTAGTTCGCTTCGAAATCGAGGAGGCGGATCTGACGTCCTACCAGCGCGCCGCCGACTTCATTAACATCAGCAGCGTGGGAATTGTATGTCTGCAGCACGAGTTTGGGATTTTTGGCGGGCCGGCCGGCAGCCACGTGCTGGCGCTGTTGCGCGACCTAAAGATGCCCGTCGTGACAACGCTCCACACGCTTCTGCGCGAGCCGAATGGCGACCAGCGTCGCGTGATGCAGGAATTGATCGCGCGGTCGACCCGGCTGGTGGTCATGACCGAGCGGGGACAGCAGATGTTGCAGGAGATTTACCAGGCACCGCCGGCCAAGATTGATCTCATCCCGCATGGTATTCCCGACATACCCTTCGTCGATC
>CAZTHM010000578.1:0-1874 GCA_964613505.1 uncultured Acidobacteriota bacterium
AGCCCGCCTGCGGTTCGGTGAGCGCGAAGGCCGCGAGCTTCTTACCCGCCGCGATATCGGGAAGCCAGCGCTGTTTCTGCTCGTCGCTGCCGGAGAGGAGGATGGGAATCGCTCCCAGCGCCGTTCCCGCAAACGCCAGCGCGATGCCCGCGCACGCCTTCGAGAGCTCCTCGGTGACGATCACCATGTTCATGATGGGCGTGCCGTCGGTGATGCCCTCATACTTCTCGTCAACGTAGACGCGAAAGAGGTCAGCGTCGGCCAGAACTTTCACGACCGGCCAGGGGAACTTGGCGTCGCGATCGTATTCTGCGGCGATGGGGCGGATCTCCTTCTCGGCAATCTCGCGCGCCAGGCCGCGAATCGCGGTTTGATATTCGGTGAGTCCGTAGTCGAGCATAATGTGGACCTCAAAAGTTGGCAGTCAGCAGTCGGCAGTAAGCAATCCAAAAATCGAAGTCGCAAAAACGGGCAGCCGCGCAGTTGAAGTGTCGGATGGGATGGGCAGAGAAAGTCTCCCTCGGCCCCTCACTGTCAACTGTTGACTGCCAACTGTTCTCCTCACGCCGCCGGGGCAATTGGCTCGGAGGAGGTCTGGGGCTGGTCAGCCCAGAGTTCCGGCCGCGCGATCCAGATTTCTCCGGCCCGCATAATGAATCGGCAATAGTCCTCAACATCGCCGCTACGGAAAGAGCTAACGTCTATCTCGCCTTCCAGCGAAGACGCCGGCTCGGCCTTGCCGCGCAGCACTTTGAGCAGGGGGAGCACATTCGTATTCACGTCGAGCAGCTTGACCTCGATCCGGCGGTCGGTCACCAGGACCTCAAAGTCTCCCTGTGGGTAGAGCCCTCCGTTGCGCTCGATGGTTGACCGGATCTCATCTACGACGGCTTGGCCTGCTTGCAGTCTGAAAACGCCGTTCAGACGCTGGTAGGCGTCGAACACCAGTGGGACGGTTTGGCCACGGTAGGGCTGCCAAGTGGCCTGGGCGTAGCTGGGCTGTGCCCAGGCGACGGTCACGAATGCGCCTTCCCAGATCTTGATTCGGATAAATTGTCCACTTTGCTCGTCCAAATAGTAGAGTGCGCCCCCTGGGACCTGCCTCCGTTCGGCTTCGGGGATATCAATAAGGAATTCCAAGAGCTCCCCGGCAATCTCGCGCAGGGCGGGAGTATCATCCGGCTGGACATGCCGGACCACGAGGCGAGGAGGATCGGGAGAGAATTCCAGCCAGATTGCCTCCACGCGTTCAAGCCGCCGTTGGGTTTCCTGACTTAAATCCCCCAGCTCGACGCGCCCCGTGCAACCCAGATGAGTGCGCAATTTCCACCCCTTTTCCCTATGCCGTATGACAGGAAGTCCGAAAAAACACCCACAGACTGACACTATGTGCATTTCTTGGGCCGAAGGAGGGCGGGAAGCGGATCGAAAGGGTTACACTTTGCATGAGCGGCTCACCTCACGAAACCGCTGCTCGTGCGTCGAATTGAACGTCGGTCGTGAACCCCTTTCCTCTGCGGTTCCGTATAATATGGAGATTCGGCTTTTGACGCGGAAGGTTCTGGAGCGTCCGGCCCTCGGTGCTGGCCTGTAAAAAGAGGAACTATGAGCGAATCTGCCTTATCCATAAAGGACTCTCGGGTGAAAGAGGCAATCAGGTCTTGTAGTACGGCGCGGTCGCGATACCTGGCCGGACCGAGCCTCCAACTGGCGCGCAATGTCGTCGGGAATGCCGGAAACTCACTTGCGCTACGGCTTGCCGCTCGCCGCGTCCCGAACCGGCTCGGGTGGGCTTGCCTTGCGCAACACGAAGTCCTCGATGGAGACGGTGTACTCGTCCTTCGCGGGCGTGTAGCGGATGCACGACCGGGTCG
>CAZTHM010000579.1:0-1866 GCA_964613505.1 uncultured Acidobacteriota bacterium
GTTGAAGTAGCGCAACGCCATCCAACGCACGCCATACGCCGCGCCGTAATGTTCGAGCGCGCGCTCCATCATCAGCTTGGTGTCGCCGTAAGGACTGACGGGCCGGGTGGGATGCTCCTCGGGGATCGGCACCTTCTCGGGATTCCCGTAAACCGCCGCCGAGGATGAAAAGACAATGTGCGCGACGCCCGCCTCGATCATCGCATCGAGCAGGCGCAGCGTGTTGACGACGTTGTTCCAGAAATACTTTTTCGGGTCGCGGACTGACTCGCCCACCTGGATGCTGGCCGCGAAGTGCATCACAGCGTCGATTCCATAGGCTTTCAGCGCTGCTTTCGCCACGGCGGGGTCCGACAGGTCGCCCTCAACGCACGGCCCCCACTTGACCGCCCAGCGGTGCCCGGCGCTGAAGTTATCGAGCACCACCACTTCGTGCCCGGCCTTTGCCAGGGCCTTCGCCGTGTGGCTGCCGATGTATCCCGCGCCGCCTGTCACCAAGACACGCATTCTCAAGCACTCGCAGATTGGAACTTCCCGCGAATTGGACGCCGGCGGGTGCGGGATTTACGCCTTGGGTTCCGCGACCGCAGCGCGGCCTCGTTCTTCGAACCCGCCCAAGCGCACCAAGAAGGCTGCATAGACGTCGCCGATTTCCTCGACGGCCTCGACACCGAGCTTGTCCGTGGGCTTGCGCCGGGTCACCTGAGCATTGACCTTGTCGAAGTAGATCTGGGTCAGCGTTGCGGCTGCGGCTTCTTTGCTCATGAGTCCTCCAGGAAAGGGATTCGGTCGCCAAAGTCTAACACGAAACCCCTTTCACTTGCGGGGAGCGGTCTGAGGCGGCGCTGCGGGGATGTTGTCTATGCTTCGGTTCGAGGGGCGCTCACGAAGCGCGGGCTCGTCACTTGCCACTGGTCTCTGTTCTTTCGATGCGGGATTTCAGGTCGAGGAAAATCAGGTGGGCCAGGATGAGGTGCGCGTCTTCGACCTGCTGCATGTGGTCGGAGGGGACAACGATGCCGCAGTCGAGCAGTTCTTTCATTTTGCCGCCACCGCACCCGGTGAGGCCGATGGTGGTGGCGCCGACGCGCCGCGCCAGTTCCAGGGCGCGCAAAACGTTCGGCGAGTTTCCGCTGCCGCTGATGCCAAAGGCCACGTCGCCGGCTTGGATGAAGTTCTCCATCTGACCCGCAAAGACGTTGTCGTAGCCGGTGTCGTTCCCCCAGGCGGTCAGCATGGGGACGTTATCGGCAAGCGACATCACCTTCAACCGCTTCACGCCTTTCAGCGATTCGGGACCCGGAGAATGCGTCCCCTTGCCGAGGTCGGTGGCCAGATGCGAGGCGAGCGCGGCGCTGCCGCCATTGCCGAAAAGAAAAACGGGATGGTCGGTTTGATAAGCCTGCTCGAGGATGTCGGCGGCGCGCCCGACGGCTTCGAGGGGCAGGTTTTCGAGAACGCTGCGGTGGTCGGCAAGGTAGCGCGCGTAGTCAATCGCGGGTCCCGGCACGTTGGGTCTCCTCACAGTCCGCTGGCGGACGCCAGTTCGGCCTGGTGCAGAACTTCCGCAACTTCGGGACGCGTGAACTCGTGGGGAAGCTGTCCGCCGTCGCGCAAGATGGCTCTCACTTGCGTGCCGCTCAGGACGACGCGATCGTCGGGGCCATGCCCGCAGGTCTTAGGCGATGCCATGCCTTCGCACTTGCGGCAGTAGAAAGAGTTCTCAAAGAAGAGCGGCATGATGCCCAACTCGCCGGGCTGGAACTCATCAAAGATCTTTTGTGCGTCGTACGGGCCGTAATAGTTGCCCACCCCCGCGTGGTCGCGCCCCACGATGAAGTGCGTGCAGCCGAAATTCTTGCGCAC
>CAZTHM010000580.1:0-1858 GCA_964613505.1 uncultured Acidobacteriota bacterium
TTTGATCAACCAAGTCGAGCCCGGCGGGCCGGCGGAAAAGGGCGGGCTGAGGCAGGGCGACGTGATCCGCACGCTCAATGGTCAGACGATAGATGGGTCAGATCGGTTCCGCGCTTTGGTGGCCGGCGCCAGTCCAGGAAGCGAGACCACTCTAGGGATCCTGCGCGACGGACAGCCACATACCCTCAAGGTCACTCTGGGTGAGCAGCCGGACGGTGCAGCGGGTGGAGCTACGGGCCGGCCTTCCTCGGACAGCACGCTGCGAGGAATCACCGCGCAGGAGCTTACGCCTTCAATTCGCGACCAGTTGGGGTTGTCGCCGCAGACGCGCGGCGTGGTGATCAGCGACCTCGAACAGGATTCCCCCGCCGCGCAGCAGGGCTTGCAGCCCGGCGACGTCATCGAAAGCATCAATCGCCAGCCGGTTCGCTCGCTGGCGGATTTCGACCGCCAGGCGGCCGGGGCCACCGGCGACGCTCTGTTGCGCGTCAATCGGCAAGGCGCGTCGGCGTTTGTGGTGATCTCGCCGCAATAAAGTGTAAAGGGTAAAGTGTAAAGGGTAAACGGCACCTACGCAGAACGCTGCTTGGTTCGAGACTGGGGTACTTCGCGGGCCAAGATTAAGGAATGGTTTGGTGGACAAACTGAAACCGCGTGATATTCGCGAGCGGTCGATTGCCTACGCCGTCCGAGCCATTCGGCTTTGCCGGGCGTTGGAAAGCCAGCGGGATGGAGCGGCACACGTCATCGGAAAGCAGTACCTTCGCTCCGCCACTTCCATCGGTGCTAACATTCAGGAGGCTCAGTCAGCGGAAAGCCGGGCAGATTTCATTCACAAGTATGGCATTGCCCAAAAGGAGGCGAAGGAAAGCCTCTACTGGTTGCAACTTATCCGAGAGTCAGAAATCCTTTCCAGAGAGAAGCTCGCCGATATCGCCCGCGAAACCGAAGAACTCTACGCCATCATTACAGCGATCATTGTGAACGCGAAGAAGAAGAGCAACAGCCCCACGGCCACTCTTCGCCGCTGAGATGCCCTGTTCGTCCAGGTTTGCTCCGTCGTTCACTTTTTTGCCCTTCACCCTTGAACCTTTACACTTTACCCTTCCCAAAGTCAGTGCACCCAGAAGCCGGTCACGGCGATAACCAGGCCCGCAGCACCCATGACGATTCCGAGTTGCCAGAACATCCGCCGCTTGGTGAGCAGCATGAGGGAGTTGATAATGATCGCCGCTTCCAGGCAAACCTGACCGAGGTCGAAGCGGTTGGCCTTGCGCCGTTCGACCTCAACCTCCTTTTCAAGGTGCCGCGCCTCCGCTTCGATTTCCTTCTGCTCGGCGCGGTAGCGCTCGACTTCCTTGCTGTATTTCTCTCGAATTCCTGCCGCAGCGTCGGCATCCTTCAAATTGGCGACCGAAAGCAGGTCAAGAAACAGTTCGTAGCTGTGCCGCCGGATGTTCTTGGCCTGGAAGAAAGCCCACTGGTCGGTGGCGCGGCTCTGGAGCAGCAACTCCTCCGTGTGGGCGCGATGGCCGAGCAACGAAATCGCCGCCAGAACGACGGCCAGCACTGCCATCGTAAATGTGACGGGAAGCAAACTCGGATCTTGATGGGCGTGCTCGGCGTGCTCGTGCATCTCGTGGATTTCATTACTCATGCTTTGTCCCTTAAGCCCCAGAGGGAGGATGGACCTGCATCAAGAGTCCGGGATGATAGCAAATGCTTGGCGGAGAGAATAGTGGACAGGTGGGAAGTCTTACGCCGGTTTCGGCGAAGGGGCTGCGGGACCGCCGGGTTTCGCGCCGCTGGCCGGTGGCGGCCCGCCGGCGCCGTGACACCGCTTGTATTTCTTGCCGCT
>CAZTHM010000581.1:0-1855 GCA_964613505.1 uncultured Acidobacteriota bacterium
ATCCGGGAGGGCGGGGATTGGAAGCCAAGGCCAGGATGGCCGTTACGACGCGGTTTTTCACGGGTCGGTCGAGCCGCTTCAGTTCGCCCTCGGCCCGCGAGGTGATCTTGACGCTATACATCAATCTCGCCGGCGGAGCGCATTTCCTCGACAACCTCGGCAAAGGGACGGCGCGGGTCGTTCTTGCTCTCGCGCGCAACGCGGCCGAGGTGAAGGTCTTCCAGCATCTCCTCGTATTCTTCGATAGGGAGAATCACGGCGGTCTTGCGCCCCTCGGCGTCTACAATGAATTGCACGCTCTCGGGAATGGTTGGTTCACTCATGGGCTAATTTTATCACGCGGCCTCCAGCCGCACTGCCCAAATCGACCTCTTCAACATGGCAATCCCAAGGGCACTTCGTTCACGCGGGGGTGAGTTCCCACTGGCGGGCGCGGGCGGCCAGGGAATCGGCATAGGACGGCCAATCGTGGAGGGTTGCAGGGTCGAAGTCGGCGCCGTTAGGCCAAACCAGGGTATGCACTTCGGGATCGACCAGAACCTGATTGAAAAGGGCGAGGTCGCGCAGCGGCCCAAAGAGTTCCCCGGCGAGAACCGGGCGAAAATCGATCACTTGTTCCGTGTCGTCGTCGAAACACACACGCAGGCTATAAGCCTTTACGATCTTAAACGACCGGACGCGATGGATAGGATGGACCATAGTCTTCTCTATTCTAACGGTTTTATGGGGCGAGGTCTCCTGCCTTGTTCAAGTAGCGTCCAATCAGCCAGCAATTCCTCCCGATGCAGTTCGGCCCAAGCCTCCACAAAGCGCTGCTGACGTTTGGGAAGACTCCCTCCGATCAACTCCAACGGCTCCACGCTGTATATGGCGACATGCTCTTGGTAGTACGCGTGGAAGTGGGCCAGATGGTGCGGCGCGTCGGCTTCCGCGAACATTCGAATGATGATTCCAAAGAACCTGCTTAGTTCTGGCACAGACTGATTCTAACTCATTAAGCAACCGAAGCGGTCAGACAGGCCAGCAGTTTTCTGCCGTGGGCTTTTTTGTTTGGGCAGCGCAGGGGCCGTCCTGCGAGGCGGGAGTCCTGCCCCGAATCGCTCAGGCGGGGGTGAGTTCCCACTGGCGGCCGCGGAGGGCTAACCTGTGGTGGCGACCCGTTTGGATTTTCTCATGCTTCGAGTGTTGGTCAAGCGGATGACGAGGCGCAGGGCTTCATTGACGGCCCGCTCGCTCGTGAAGGCGCGGGCAACATCGGGTTCCAACAATACGAGATTCGTCCCGGAACGATAGCGCTTGGCGTACTTGCCGCGCACGCCGCCCTTGAGCAATTCCCGCAGGTTGTATTCCGGTCGCAGTTCGTCTTCAACCCTCGATTTGTTCTTCATAGGCTTCTCTCTCTGCTCGCGTCATCGTCCGGGCGCTAATGATCCGAACGCGGTCGCCACGGTCAACGTGGCGCACGATAATCAGCCGAAGGTGATCGGACATCCCCACGGTAATGTATCGGTCTTCTTCAGACGAGTGGTCCGGATCGTGGACCGTTACGCCGAGTGGGTCGCCGAATACGGTGGCAGCTTCTTTGAACGAGACCTTGTGCTTGCCAAGGTTCCTGGCTGCCTTCCTCGGATCCCACTCGAAATCCACCCCTCAAGTGTACCTGCTTCGCGCAAGCGAATCCAGAGCCGGAGCGCGGAGTTGGTTTTGAACGCCGCGATTCTCTGGTTCTGGCAAGGCACCGCGAGCTCGTACCGATGCAGGTGGGAACTATGGAATTGAAACGCCTGATAGAGCTTTTCGGTTCCGTAGCGCACGTCGGGCGTCCAGGTATAGCTCCACGATTCGTTCGAGAGCA
>CAZTHM010000582.1:0-1843 GCA_964613505.1 uncultured Acidobacteriota bacterium
CGCCGACCACGACGCCTCAACTTCCAGGAACGCGCCCGGCGGAACGAAAGACGCCGCGTCGGCGAGGAAGGCGTCCTCGGCGCGGGCGGCGGCGCGATGCGCTTCGGGATCGGCGGCGAGGTCGGCCAAGGCTTTCGCCCAGAATTCGTCGGCGTGGCCGGCTTCGGTGCGCACGGCGTCAAAGCGCAAGTTGCCCGAGGGCGTGATGTATTTCTTCACGGCGCTGAAGGCGCGGCGAATCTCGCGCGTATCGGGCAGCAGCGTCAGGCGCGCTTCCATGCGCCGCTTGGTGCGGAAGGCGAGATCTTCTTTCACCGCCGCGGTGAAGACGACGGGCTCGACGCGCGGCCCGAACTCGCGCTCGAGCGTCTCCGCCATGTGCGCGCCGATGCCCGTGGCGTCAATGCAGCAGCGGCGGATGAGCGGCTGGCCGTCCGTGCCTTCCAGGCGCAGCAATTCCCGCGCCGCCTGTAGTTGTTCGGCGAAGGGCGTGTTCTCCAAGGTGCGGACCAGGCGCGCGATGCTGAGATGGGTGATTTGTGAATTGTGATTTGTGATTGAAGAACGGAAACTGGAAACGGGAAATTGGAAATTAGAAACCGGAAACTCGGAACGGGAGCTCTCTCCGCGCTCAACCGGATTTCCATTTTCCAGTTTCCAATTTCCAGTTTCTAGTTTCTGCGGCTCCAGCCGCTGCACTTCATCCACCCACAACACCGTCCGGTCGTGGCGGCGGCCGATGTCGATGCCGAGGAAGAATTCTGAATGGTGAATGGTGAATGGTGAATTGCCTGGCTCAGCGGGCGAGCGCTGCTCTGAAGGGTTTTCGAAATTCGAAAAGCGAATATCGAAGTTTGGCTCACCCGTTTCCAATTTCGATTTTCCGGTTTCGAGTTTCGATTTTCCAGTTTCCCGTTTCCAATTTCGATTTTCCGGTATCCCGAGTCCCGCTTCCGCGCTGAGGCAGGCGGCGAGAAGCTCGGGGGAAAGGAAATTCTCCGCGGTTGAGACGAACTGGCAGCAGAATTCCTGTTGCCAGGCGCTCGGGTCTTCGCAGCCGGAGCGCAGCAGGTTGATGTCGATCTTCAAGCCGTCGCGCACGGCGTCGTAGATGTCGCAGCAATGAGAAGACCAGGTGAGCGAAGAACGGGAGTAGGAAGTAGGAAGTAGGAAGTAGGGGCTTCCCGACTTCCCACTTCCTACTTCCAACTTCCGCTCTTCCAGTCCCGCCGCCTTCGCCAATTCATAAAACTTCCCTTGCGTCCCGTTGGGGGTCGAGATCACTTCCAATCCATAGCCGCGCGTAATGGTGGGGAAGAGCGCGGCGTAGATTTTGTCGGCGTCGGCATGGAAGGCGAACTCATCGAGTGTGACGTGGCCGGAGTAGCCGCGCGCCGTGTCGGGATTGGCGGGCAGGCCGTAGATGACGCTGCCGTTCGGGAAGCGCACCTCGAGCTGCTTGAGCGACGTGCCCTCGAAGAAGGTTGATTCCTCGTCGCGCGCCACGATGCCGCAGCTTCGGATGTGGTCCTGAACTTTTTCCATCAGCAGGCGCGATTGCCGCTCGCCCTTGGAGAGAAAGATCCAGGTGGTTTTGTGTTCCAGGCATTTCAGGACGGCGCGCAGCGTGGCGGCGAAGGAGTAGCCGATCTGCCGCGCCTTGACGACGATTTTCAGTTTCGAGTCGTCTTCGACCCAACGACGCTGGTAGGGGAGGAGATTGACCGCCCGTAGCACCGGGATCTTGCCGGCGGGTTCCTGCCGCCTGGAAGGCGGCGCTACGGCCGCCGGCTGCGGACTGTCCGTCAACTGACGGACCGACGGCCGGCTATTAGCGGGCGGC
>CAZTHM010000583.1:0-1842 GCA_964613505.1 uncultured Acidobacteriota bacterium
GTCGTAAAGCTCCTCGCGGTTCATGTGCACGCAAACGCGCACGCCGTTGACGTAGGCGTCGCGGAGGAGTTTGATGTCCTGCGCAATTTTCTCCGGCGTGTAGCGCGTGAGCCACAGCTCCGGCACGATGTTAGTTCCGCGAATGAAGAACCGCTTCCCGTTCAGCCGCCAGTCGCCGGTTTTCTCGTCAAGTTCGATCGAGCGCACTCCGAAGTCGATGTCGCGCGTGAAGAAAACTTCGCTCTCCGAGGCAAGAGTCAGCTTGCAGGTGTAGAGGTATGAATCGCCCAGATCCCACGTCCACCACAGTCGTGGCTTCTCCATCGGCAGGACGAGGACGGCAGTCACTTCAGTACCTGTCAGCTCGACGGTGGTCGCGGCTCTCGCGCCGCCCGCTTCCGCCGTCAGCACGTATTTGCCTGGCCGTGCCGCCCGGACATCCGCCGTGATGAAAACATTCGCATCGAAGCCGCTTTCCTCGCTTTTCCCAGTCGCGAGTTTGCGCTCGTGCAGCACGGGTTGAATCTTGACGTTTCCGAGCCACACAGTGTGGCGGATTTCCAATTCGACGTCGTTCCAGATGCCCGCCGTCGTTCCATCCTGGCCCGTGGCCTTGTAGACGTTTCCCGGCTTGCAGTCCCAATGCGAGAAGACGCCCTTGATCATGCGCTTGTGGTCGGGCCAAACCGTGCCCGGCTCTTCCAGCGGAGCATCGACCGTGACAGCCAAGTGGTTGCGCCCGCGCTTGAGCTGCGAGGTCACGTCAAACTCGAAGGCCTGGAAATAGCCCTCGTGCCGGCCGACGGGAACACCGTTCAGTTCCACTTCCGCGAAATAGTCGACGCCGCGATAAATCAGAAAGACCCGATCGGCGGGCGCGAGTTTTTCCGCGAAATCAAAATCCCGCTCGAAGCGCACGCGTCCGTTGAAGTTTTCCAGGCCCGCGAGATGCCAGTTCGAAGGCACAGGCATCTTTCCGGCGGCCGGAAGGTTCGCCTTGTCCTCGGCGATCGAGCCGTCGGCTTTCAAGGTGGTCCGCGCCAGCGGGCGAAAGTCCCACGCACCGTTCAATGAAGTCCGACGCGGGAAGGCGGCGTTCTGAGCAAAGGCGGGAACAACCAGGATGAAAAAAATAACCAGGTGTCGCATAGCGCCTCCTTGGGTTGCGAGGGACCGCGGAGGGCGTCGTACGGGCAAGCTATTCTAACCGAGGTTTGGGGCGATGGCAGCAGGTGATGACGCCTCCGCAAAGCGTTTTTTGTGCTAGATTGCAGTCGCGAATCCGCCAACCGGCGGACAGCCGCGGTAACGACAGTTTGTCATGAGGGGGCACGCCGTGGGAATCCGCAAACAGGATGCTTTGGATTATCACCGCCAGGGGCGCAAAGGAAAGATTGAAGTCACGCCCACCAAGCCGTGCAGCACTCAGTGGGACCTGAGTCTCGCCTACACGCCCGGCGTGGCAGAACCCTGTCTGGAGATCAAGCGCGATCCCTCGCTGGCATTCGAGTACACGGCGCGCGGCAACCTGGTGGCGGTGGTAACCAACGGTACGCGCGTCCTGGGCCTGGGCAACATCGGGCCGCTCGCCGGCAAGCCGGTCATGGAGGGAAAGGCGGTCCTCTTCAAGCGTCTGGCGGACATCGACGTGTTCGATTTGGAAATCAATGCGGAAGATCCCGAGGACGTCATTAGGTTCTGCCAGTGCGTCGAACCGACGGTCGGAGCCATCAATCTGGAAGATATCAAGACGCCTGATTGTTTCTACATCGAAGAGACCCTGCAGAAAACGCTCTCGATTCCGGCCTTCCACGACGACCAACACGGCACGGCCATCATCGC
>CAZTHM010000584.1:0-1840 GCA_964613505.1 uncultured Acidobacteriota bacterium
GAGGGTCTTCTGCCCCCGAATCGTGTACGGAGTCGGCTTGGTTTCGAAATCTCCCACTACCGACATGCCACTCATGGTCACATTGCTGGAGACGGCGGGGTCCGACATGAACGTCTGCACCAGGGACGGAGGTGGCGAGGGGTATTCATCCCCCTGCAGGATGAATGACCTCTGCGGCGCCATCAGGAGCGCGTACAGGCGGTTGCTCTTGCGCATGCGATTCAGAGCCTGTACCAACTGGCTCAAGTCCTTGGGCGTCGTGGTGAGGGGAGAGAAGCGCACCTGGAAAACATTCATGGCCGCCCCCCCTCCGACCACCAGTGACAGGGTCCGGTCATTGACGCTCTCGGGGATGTCCACCGGCAGCTTCTGGACTACGATTTCCCCTGCGGGTGTGCGCAAGATGGCCGTCAGCTCGATGTGATCGCCGGGCGAAACCTCCGATTTGGAACTCCACACCTGTTCCAAAGTTGCCACTCGCCGCTCATTGCGCACCACAACGGAGAGGTCGATTCCTTCCACTTTCAACTCGGGGAATGAACTGCTCAAGAGGAAGCTGAGGGGGCCGGCGACGGAGGATCCAGCCACGGCCGCGGCGTTCATATCGGCTGAGATCACATCTTCAATTTCGATCGCCTCCCCGCGCCCGAGCTGAATCTTGCCCTTCAGCTCCAACGTTGACGGGCCAACCATTCGTTCCGTCGCGGCGAGCGTCGAGATCAACGACAGATTCACCAGAAAAGGGGTCAGGAAGGATTCCTGAACGACCTCGAAATTGTACTCCGCCGTCCTGTTCAGCGTAGAGTCCAGCTTGAGGTGAATAGGCACGCGCGTCCCCGTGTCGCCGATCACGCCGTAGATCGCGCCAAAGCGGTCTTGAGTGATGCTGCCCACCAACTGTCCCGGGGCATCAATTTTGAAGGAATTCGCCAGGTTCGGAATGACCGTGAGCACGCGCGCCGTAGCGAAGGGGATCTTCGTCGGCCCGGTCAGAAGAAAGCGGTGCCCGCAGGCGAAGAGGGTGTCGCCCTTCCGGTAGGTGACGGTGCAATCCGCGTTCAGGTTCAGGTCTCCGCGCACCAGCAGCAGGCTGATCATCGAGCCGGGTAGCAAGTCCAGCTTCTCGGAGGATTTGGCTTCACCCCCGGAAAGCGCGCCGCCCTGCATGGGTTCGAAACCCATCTGGCGGAAGAGGTGTGCATTGGCCTGGATGACCTCGGCCGGGAATCCTCCGAACTGCAATGGCAGACGGAGCCCGGCAAAACTGCCCTCGGCTCCGGCACGGGGAAGCAACTGGCTCCAGTCAAGGTTTTCCTCGTTTTGCTCCGGTAGCAGCCGGACACCACCCGCGGAGCCGGGTATCCTGGCGATCCTGATCGTCGAGCCCTGGGCAACTCGCGTTTGCGGGGACGCCGGCCCAGGCACTACACTGAGCATATCTTCGATGGGCGTTATCCCCGCGATGGGTTCCTTGGAGAGCGGAAAAGAGAGCGCGACAGCCCCCATCAATTTGCCGTCAACGTAAACCGGGCTGCCACTCATGCCCGCGATGACCCCGGTCTTTTCCAGCGGGCCTCCGGAAAGCCGCGCCAGGATGATGTCGCGCTTGGGAGCCAGAGCGTTCTTGAGCACGCCCAGGACTTCGAACTGGAATTCCTCGATCTTGTTGCCTTGGAAGACCGTCTTTCCCACGCCCTTCAGACCGGGCTGGACTTGACTGAGGGGAAACAGTTCCAAGCCTTCCTGACTCCTCAAGCAGGGAGACAGAAGTATTGAAATCAGGAGCGCCGCGAGCCATGGCCGAATGCGCATATCAATCAGAGCAACCCTCGGGCGGGCA
>CAZTHM010000585.1:0-1830 GCA_964613505.1 uncultured Acidobacteriota bacterium
CCCAGGAAACGCCGATCAGCGAAGAGCGCAGCAGGCTCTTCTCCTCGCTCACGAACGTCGAGACCGCCGCCAGGTGGTCGGCGTCCAGCGCGTGCCGCAGGCCCAGCACGAACCCCAGCGCCAGGGTTGACCAGATTGGAAAGTCACTTGCTGTCATAATACCAAAGTAAAGCTGTCAGCATTCAGCTATCAGCCGCCAGTCTGCTGAGAGCTGAGAGCTGAAGGCTGACCGCTTCTTTCTCACGGATAATGCTCCCGCATAAAATCCCCGATGCTGCGGTAGGCGCGTTCGAGCGTCGCTTCCTCGGGCAGAAAAACGATGCGAATGTGCGGCGTGGCCAGGGTTTGGCCGAAGCCCCGGCCGTGCACCACCATGATCTGTTTCTCGATGAGCAGGCGCTTCACAAATTCCTCGTCGCTCCCCTCGATGTCGAGGCGCGGGAAGGCGTAGAAGGCGCCGCGCGGCTCGACGCAGCTCATGCGGGGGATCGAGTTGCACCATTTCATCGTCAGGTCGCGGCGCGCCCGCAATTTTGCGAGCACCTCATGGAGATGGTCCTGCGGCCCTTCCAGCGCCGGGCGGATGGCGTATTGCGGCGCGTGACTGGCGCTGAGGCGCGCGCGCAGCAGCTTGTGCATGCCTTCGATGTAAGGCTTGAGCGCGGGCCCGTTGCCGCTCACAATCGCCCAGCCCAGGCGCCAGCCCGGCACCAGATAACCCTTCGAAAGCCCGCCGAAGGTGATGACCGGAACATCGGGCGCCAGCGCCGCCAGCGGCGTGTGCGATTCGCCGTCCAGCCGCAGCGCGTCGTAAATCTCGTCCGCCAGGATCACCAGGCCGTACTGGCGCGCCAGCTCGGCGACGGCTTCGAGCTTGCGGTGCGAGTAAACCGCGCCGGTGGGATTGTTGGGATTGATCACGACGATGGCGCGCGTGCCGGTGAAGACGCGGGTCGCGAGGTGCTCGAGGTCGGGCTCCCACGCCGAGTCTTCGTCCAGCGCGTAAGCGTTCGGTTGCGCCCCGAGCTTGGCGAGCACGGCGGAATAGAGCGGATAATCGGGGCAGGGCGTCAGGACGTTCTCCCCCGGATTCACCAGCGCCGTCAGACAGATATCCACAGCCTCGCTAACACCGGAGGTGATAAAGATGCTTTGGATATTACGAATTCCTTTGCGCTCCGCCAGGGCGCGGACGGCCCCCAGCGCTTCGGGAATGCCCAGCGACGGCGCGTAGCCGTTCTTCCCGTCGCGCATGGCCTTCGCCACCGCTTCGATGAGGTGCGGCGGCGCCTGGAAGTCGTAGGCCATGGGGTCGCCAATGTTGAGCGCCAGCACCTCCTTGCCCTCGCGCGCCAACTGCTCGCCGAGCATGGCGATGTCGCGGATCGCGTAGCGGATGTGCTCCGTCCGCTGCGAGGCGGCAATGGCCCGAGATGGTTCAATCTTCGACGACATGAGAAGTTCCCATTTGTAACAGAAAGCCGCAACGCGGTCAACGAAGCAAGTGTCCGTCAGCACTCAGCTATCAGCTACCAGCGGTCAGCCCTCAGCAATCAGCCAGATCTCTCCTGAAAGCTGACTGCTGATGGCTGAAAGCTTCCTTCTCACAACAACTCACCCAAATCGCGGTACGGCCGCTCCTCCTCTTCCGCCTTTTGACCTTTGCCTTTTGCCCTTTTACCTCTTCCTTTTGATTTTTTCCTTTTGATTTTCCTTTCTCGCTTTTCCTCCCCACTAGGCACACCGATCCCCGCCGACCGCCTCGCCGTGGAATTTCAAATCTCAAATCTGCAATTTCAGATGCCCAAACGTCATCCTCCTGGCCCGCCC
>CAZTHM010000586.1:0-1812 GCA_964613505.1 uncultured Acidobacteriota bacterium
CAGTTCTTCTATGACATCGGCATTCCGGTCGCGAACGCCTATGGCTTGACGGAGGCGGGCACCGCCATTACGGTGAATGACTTCAAGCCGTTTCGCGCCGACACCGTGGGCAAACCGCTGCCGGGAATGGAACTTCGAATCATCAATCCCGACGCAGACGGGATCGGTGAGGTCGCTGTGCGCAGCAGGACTGTGATGTCTCACTACCTGGACGATCCGGAATTGACCAGCGATACCATTAAGGATGGCTGGCTGATGACCGGCGATCTCGGGCGGATTGATCCGACAGGGCATTTGCAGCTCTTCGGCCGCGTGAAAAACATGATCGTCACCGAGGGCGGCAAGAACGTGTATCCCGAAGACATTGAGAACGCCTTCGAAGGATTGGCGGTCAAGGAACTGTGCGTTTTCGCCGCCAATTTCGTTTGGCCGGAACGCAGTCTCACAAACGAAGAGCTGATCGTTGTATTGCATCTGGAGCCGGGGCAGGAGATTAAAGACGAATTGATCGGAGAGCTTTCCTCGCGAAATCGGCGCCTGCTGGATTTCAAGCGCGTCAGCGGTTACGTCGTCTGGGACGAAGATTTCCCGCGGACGGCCTCGATGAAGATCAAGCGCGGCATCCTGGCGGAAGCGATTCGCTCCAAACTCCATCGCCAATCTGGCGTGGTGAAATTGTGACCGGTACATTCCTGGCAGTTGTTAATCCCGCGGCGGGACACGGCCGGTGCGGCAAGCAGGCCGGCCCGGCGCTCGACCGCCTGCGCGCGGCGGGTGTCAAACTCGAAGTGGTTGAAACCCGATACGCAGGCCACGGAAGCGAGTTGGCGCGTGATGCCTATCGCCGCGGCGTTCGCCACTTCCTGGCCGTGGGCGGCGACGGAATCTCCTACGAAATCGTCAACGGATTATTCCCCGGCGCTGAAACCCAAAGCGGCGAGCGCCCCACGCTGGCCATGCTCCCTCTCGGCACAGGGAATTCCTTCCTGCGCGATTTCACGACGGAGCATGCGGTCGAGTTCGCCACGCAGGCGCTTCTCGAGGGCCGCTCGAGGCCCTGCGATGTGCTGCGCATGACCCATCGCGACGGGGTCATTCACTACATCAATCTGTTGAGCGTTGGATTCGCCGCGGATGCGGCTACGGTCACCAATCGCAAATTCAAGCGCTGGGGGCACGTGGGATATCTATTCGGAGTCCTTACGTGTCTGGTGCCGTTCTACCGTCGCGCTTTCCCTCACCGCCTCGATGGCGACCGGGAGGTCGACCGCCGCCCTTGCCTATTCCTCACTTTCAACAACAGCAAGTTCACCGGCCGCACGATGATGATCGCGCCCAACGCCGACACCGCCGACGGCCTCATCGAGTACGTGCACTGGGGACCGATTGGCCGCCTCGGCCTGCTGCGGAATATCCACATGCTCTATGACGGCTCACACGTGAACCACCCGCTGGCGTCGCGGCGCGCCGTGCGACAGGTGGACTTCGAGCTCGACGCTCCGGTCGATGTTATGGTGGATGGAGAGGCCCTCACCCTGCACTGCCAGAAGCTGGACGTCCTTCCGTCAGCGCTGAATGTGATGGTGTGAAGGCGGAGTTTCCCCTCTGGAGCTTCTAGGCGAAGCGTACTCAACTCGAACGCGGAGCGGTAATCGGCGCGTACATCTCCGGGCGACGCGAGGCGATGCGGTCGAACTCCCAAGTGCCCGGTACGCGCACCACGCGGTTCTGATCGGCGGCGGCAAGATCAAGGTCGCCATAGAGAATCGTCTCCTCGGTCTCGCCCGCCTCGCCGTAGACCTTCCCCATGAA
>CAZTHM010000587.1:0-1784 GCA_964613505.1 uncultured Acidobacteriota bacterium
ATGTCAAACAAAATAAACGACTTAACAATAATCCTGGAATGTTATAGATAATAAGCCAGGTTAACCTCAAATCGGACGAAATGTCCTGCTGAGATTGTGGCAAAAAGGCGGGTTTCGGGGCTGATTAGAGGGTCCTGGCCATGCTCCCCAGCGGCCGTTCCTCGGCGCGGATATGTCGGGTGGACTGCGGACCTGTGCTATCATCCTCGACTCGCGTGCTCGCCATATGAGTCTGGAAACGGCGCGAAAAGTTCTCGAAATCGAAGCGCGGGCCCTGGGCGAACTGCTCGGCCGGCTGGACGAGCGCTTTGTGCGCGCCGTCGAGATTCTTTTCAACTGCCGCGGCCGCGTGGTGGTGACGGGAATGGGGAAGTCGGGGATCGTCGGACAGAAGATTTCGGCGACGTTCTCAAGCACCGGCACACCTTCATTTTTCTTGCATCCGGCGGAGGCCATCCACGGCGATCT
The DNA here is from genome assembly GCA_964613505.1 of uncultured Acidobacteriota bacterium. Classification (GTDB taxonomy): domain Bacteria; phylum Acidobacteriota; class Terriglobia; order UBA7540; family UBA7540; genus CAZTHM01. Next base: position 469 of record CAZTHM010000587.1, read on the forward strand.
GGGACGGCTGGTTGCTGACGATGTCGTAGTGGCGCTGTCCTACAGCGGAGAAACCGAAGAGCTTCTCCGCTTGCTCGACACCCTCAAGCGGCTGGCGATTCCCCTCATTACCCTGACCGGCGGTATGAACTCGACCCTGGCGCAGGCGAGCGACGTAGTGATTGACGTCGGGATCAGCGAAGAGGCTTGCCCGCTGGGTCTGGCGCCCACGGCTTCAACCACGGCGATGCTGGCCATGGGCGATGCGCTGGCCATGGCGCTGCTCGAAAAGCGCGGCTTCAAAGAAGAGGACTACGCGGCGCTGCATCCCGGCGGCGGGCTGGGCGTCAAGCTGCGCCGCGTCGAAAACGTGATGCACTCGGGCGACAGTATCCCGCGCGTCGGAGTGCAGACGGCGATTCCTGACGTGATCTATGAAATGAGCAAGAAAGGTCTGGGGCTGACGGCGGTGGTGGAAGGCGGCGACCGCCTGGTGGGATTCATCTCGGACGGTGACTTGCGGCGCTTCTTCCAGCGGGAAGGGAACCACGCCCTCGGCATGACCGCCGCCGACTGCATGACGCGGACGCCCACGACCATCGCGCGCTCAGAACTCGCCACGAAAGCCTTGAACTTAATGGAAGCGCGCAAAATCACGGCGCTTCTGGTCGTGGACGCGGCGGGCAAGCTGGAAGGCGTCGTCCACATCCACGACTTGTGGCGGACGGAAATGTTTTGAGGAAGCTGTCAGCCCTCAGCGATCAGCTAGCTGACGGCTGAAAGCTGAGGGCAAGAAAATGCCTCTTTCACGCAAGAAACTTTTCGCCAGAGCTCGAAAGATAAAACTGCTCCTCATGGACGTCGATGGGGTGCTCACCGACGGGCGCATCTACTACGTTCCCCATCCCAAGGGCGGGCTGTTCGAGACCAAGACCTTCAGCTCGCGCGACGGCCTGGGCATCCGCATGGCGCACGCGGCGGGCTTGAAGACCGGCATCATCACCGGCCGCGGCTCGCCCGTGATCGAGCAACGTGTGAAGGAATTGGGGATTCACTTTCTCCAGCAGAACGCCCTCGACAAGATCAAGCCCTACGAAACAATCCTGCACGCCGCCGGCCTGCGCGACGAGCAGGTCGCCTACATCGGGGACGACATTGTGGATGTGCCGGTGCTGGAACGCGTCGGGCTGGCCGTGGGCGTGGGCGACGGCGACCCGCTTCTCCGGCGTTACGTTCATTACCGGACGCGCAGCCCCGGAGGCATTGGCGCCGTCCGCGAAACCATCGACCTGATCCTCACCGCCCAAGGCCTGCCGCCGCTCGCGGCGCTCAAGCGC
>CAZTHM010000588.1:0-1783 GCA_964613505.1 uncultured Acidobacteriota bacterium
TCGCGTGGCACCAGGTTGATGGCAAAAGCCGTGCCGTTCTGGCTGGCTTCCCACTCGCCCAGGCCGGTGACCGTGCCGTCCAGAAATCGGTCGCCCCACATCCACATCTCGCGGCGCGTCGCGGCCAGGTGGTCGTGCAGGGTGCGGACTTCCTGCGCGAAGAGTTCGGCTTTGTTGCGAGTCTTGCAGCGTAGGCAATCGGGGTCGGCGAGGATGAAAACCTCGTCCATGCCCACGTGCACCGCGTCGGCCTCGCACACCGCCGCCAGTTCGTCCATCAGGTCGAAGACGATTTTGTGCAGGTCGGGATGGAGCGGGCAATAGCTGCGGCAGTAGATGTCCTTGTTGTTCGGATACTTGCCCGGCGTCTCGTCAAACTCGGGATGCGCCCGCAGCAGGCCGAAAGTTTGCGCCGCCCAGGATTGGTGCCCGAGCAGATTGATGAGCGGGATCAACCGCACTCCCGCATCCTTGCAGGCGGCGAAAATGGCCTGGATGTCGGCCTTCGAGAGCGCGCCCTCGTCCACAACCTCGGGATGACTCGTGTACTGGTAGCGGTAGTTGAATTCCATCACCAGGACGTTGACGCCTTCTTTGGGGAGCGCCTCGCGAATGAAACGCACAACGAGTGGGACTTCATCAGGCTTCGGGGCGCTAAGGTTGAGTCCTCGGACAGGAAGCGGCCCTGCCGCATCGAGAGAGGCAGGGATGCAGAGCAGCAATAAGATCAATGCACAAATCGACCATTTTTTCACGACAGCACCTCAGCATTAGGATATGCAGCGGCTTGCTTCATTCTGGCATGTCGTCCTCTGACGGGCAGCCCCACAGGCAAGGAAGAATCAAGGCCTCTTCAAAGTTCTTTTCGCTGCGCGCCGTGCCAGATCGTGTTGATTGTAACTCTCTCGCCGCGCACTCGGTAGAGGACGATGTAGGGAGTGCCTCCAATCACCAGCTCGCGGACTCCGGGCTCCGCGCCGGTGCGGCCCAAGTAAGGATGGGACTTCAAGGCTTCAACCACGGCGACGATGCGCGTGGCCAGTCGTGCCGCAGCGTCAGGCTTGTCGAGGGCCACGAAAGGGCGGATTTCCTGCAGGCGCGCTCGCGCCAGAGGCGCCCAGACGATCTCTACCGGCACAAAGCCTCGTCATCATGCCGTTTGCCGCACACGCACTTCGGGGGCGGGACCTCGCGGTCGGTGCCCCAGGAGAGCAGCCAAGCCTTCATATCCTCGTGCTTGATGTAGTGACCGGACCTCACCTGCCGATCCGCCTGACGGATTTCGGCGAGCAGCCTTTCCTGGTCGGCTACGTAAGATTTCACAGCATCGGAGATCAGGAAATTCGAGCTGCGGCCGGAGGCCTTCGCCAGTCTCGCCAAGCGTTTCTTGATGTCCGGTTTCAGCCGGATGCTGAAGGTTGCACTCCTCGTGTTTGCCATGAACACATTCTAGCACGAGGACGGCGGCGCGGACCTGTCGTTCAAGCCACCACCTTTTTTCAGACTGGTGCTGGGGACCTTGAAGGCCGGGTGCAACCTACCTCCTGATTCAAGACGTCCACGCCAGCGATGGTGTAAGCATGTCGGACTTACGACAAATCGGACCGCGAGGCGAGACCGCCAGATGCGTAGTGCCGACCCTAGGAACGGCCCTGGCGACGGCTCGATCATGACGCCGGACCAGCCGCGCTCGTACAGCGCCCGCGTGTTCGACTTGTCGGTCGGGTGCCACGCGCCAATGTCGAGGAAGCGGCAATCCGTCTTGTCGGGGAAGGCGGCAAGG
>CAZTHM010000589.1:0-1776 GCA_964613505.1 uncultured Acidobacteriota bacterium
AGATTCGCGAAGAGGATACTGATTGGCGCAAATGGTTGATGACCAAACCTTACCGCCCGTTTGATCCTCAGCTCTACTTTGAGTACCGGCTATATAAGGACTTCTCAAGCGGCATCGCCGACCAATGGATGAGCCACGGCATCGACCTCGCGCACTGGTTTATGGACGACCATTTCCCCCGGTCCGTTGTCGCCCACGGCGGCGTCTTCGCCTGGCACGATGGCCGCGAGAACCCCGACACGTTCCAGGCGCTGCTGGAATATCCCAAGGGCTTTTTGGTGAGCTACTCGACGAGTTTTGGCAACGATTGCGACAGCTTCATCCGCATCATGGGGAAGAAGGGCACGCTCATCAATCACGGCACCGAGGGCACGCCGCGCTGGAAGTGGGTCGAGGAAAAGGGCAATCTCGAAGAGACACCCGAAATCCAGCGCGAAGAAAAGTGGGTCTCGCTTCCCGGTGACGGCGGCCGCGGCCCGGCTTTCACCCCCGATGAAGACCTTTCTCATATGACCAACTGGCTCGAAGCGTTGCGCGCGGGCAAACAGCCCTCGGCGCCCGTGCAGGCGGGCTACGCGCACTCGGTCGCCTGCATTATGGCCGCGCAGTCCTATTGGGCAGGGAAGCGCCTCTACTGGGACGCCAAGACGGAGACTATTCTTGACCATCCGCCCGCAGCGTGAAGGCAGGAGGCAGAAAGCAGAAGGCAGAGGGCAGAAGGCAGGAGGCAGGATCGGGAAATCAAAAATCAAAAGTCAAAAGGCTCAAGGCTGAAGGCTGAAGGCTGAAGGCTGAAGGCTGAAGGCTAATGACCCTTCGTTGTGTCTGCGATGGTCGGCAGCAGCATGACCGGGAAGGTCGGCCGGCGCGAAGTCCCGGTTTGTTGCCGCGTTCCTACTTCCTACTTCCTACTCCCTGCTTTTCCGGCGCGCGGATCAGCAACAGCACGCTTGCGGTCGCCAGCAGCGGAATCGTCGCGGCGGCAACGAAGGCAGGGAAGTAGGAGAACTTGTCCACTGCCCATCCCACCAGGAGCGTGAAGACCGTTCCTGCCAGTCCCGCTCCGAGGCCGCTCAGGCCGGTGACGGACGCGACCACGTCCTGCGGAAAGAGATCGGAGGGGAACGTCAACCCCATCGTGGACCAGCTTGCGTAGCCCCACACGGCGAAGCTGATGAGCGCCAGCGCCCAGTAAGGGCTGTGCGTGGTGGCGGCGGGAATCCCCGCCAGCACCGGCAGCGAGCTGAGAACGCACACCCATTTGCGGGCGCGAATCACCGGCATACCGCGCTTGATGAGGAACCCGGAAGCAAACCCTCCCGTGAAATTCCCAATGTCGGCGGCGACGAAGGGAATCCAGGCGAATGCCGCGATTTGCTTCAGGCTGAAGCCGCGCGCGTCGCTCAGATACTGGGGCAGCCAGAAAACGTAGAACCACCAGATGGGGTCGGTGAGCGACCGGCCCAGCACGATGCCCCAGACGTTCGATTGCTTGAGCAGGCTCAAGTACCGGCCCGCACCGCGCTGGGTGGAAGTGGTTGCGGTGTCGTGTCCCGCCTTGATGAGGGCGCGCTCCTCTTCGCTCAGCCGCGGGTGTTTGTCGAGCGGATGGTAAAGGGCCAGCCACATGATGAGCCACAGGAATCCGAGCACGCCGGAAAGGACAAACGCGTAGCGCCAGCCCAAAACGATGGCGACCCAGGGGACGGTCACTGCCGCAATGGCCCCGCCCACGCTCGAGCCGCTGTCGAAAATCGCCACCGCCACGCCGCGTTC
>CAZTHM010000590.1:0-1769 GCA_964613505.1 uncultured Acidobacteriota bacterium
CAGCACGGCTGCTCGGTCCGAGGGAGCGGCGAACAGGCAGCGGCCCCACTCGCCAATGCGGCCCGGCGTGACGACGGTGAGTGTGAATCCTCCCAACAGCCAGCGGGCGGAATCGCGGCGTGAGACTTCCACGCCACCGGCCGCCAGCAGCCGGTGCCAGCGAATCCAGCGCACCGTCAACATCGCGAAGACGCACCCAATCGCCAGCAAGAACCATCGAGTATCCACCGCGCCGAAAGCCGAGCGCAGCCCTTCGACCGGAACGCGCCACAAAATGATCGCACCCACGCCTGCCGAAATTCCCCATCGAAGCCAAGCTCCTGGACGCATAGCCCCTCCAGATCTCGGGGATATCTTGGGCAGGTCTGCTTCCACTGTTGAACACGGCCTCTGCCTCGCAGTTCGGGCCGAAGAGGGGCATGGTCACGGTCTGTACTCCATTGAAGATAAGCACAATACTCTCCAACTGGGATTGGGGAAGCGGCACCCAGGGCTGGCGATTCAGGCTTGGCCCGCATCCTTCAGCGCCGCGTCATGGCGGCGCCGGAGGTTTCTTCCGACGCTTGTGCTGTCCTTTCATGGCAGGCAATCATGATTCTGGTCTCTATCCAAAGACGGCCGCCTTCTGCGCCACATTCTGGTTCCGGCATTCTGTTTTCTGGATTCTGACTCCTGAATTGAAACTCCTGACTCCTTCTTTCCCACAAGCCGCTTGACGATCGAGGAATCAGAGTGCTAGCTTCGCTCCTCTCCGCTGGGGAAGATGCGATGGTCAGGCTTTGGGATAGGCCTTCAGGAAATTGTGTGACAAGGAGGCTCGCCTGCCTCGGCAGGCTGGGGCTGCTGGTGGCTTTGGCCGTCGTCTGCCCGCAGGAACTCCGGGCGCAATCGAACACGCGTCTGTTGCTCGCCAGCGGCTGGGGCGTGCCGGGGCATCCGGGATTCGCCTTCGGGCCGTTTTCCAACCTAACGATGAATAAGCAGGGCGAGATTGCGTTCCTGACTTCCCTGCGCGGCGCCAAGAGCGACTTGCGCGCCGTGGTCCGCTCGTCGGGCGTAACCTTTTCGGTCGTCGCCTTTGAAGGATTGCGCTCCGCGGTCCCCAAGACGACTTACGAGTCGTTCAGCGCGCCGAGCCTCAGCGATGCCGGCGTCATCGCATTCACGGCGACACTCAAGGACGACGTGCTGACCTCGGCCGTATTCCGCGTGCAGGGTGAAACGGCTCTGCCGATTGCCACCAGTGGCGGTGCAGTCCCCGGCGTCCCCGACGTAACCTTCCAGGAGTTCTCCGCGTCGGTCGTCAGTTCAACGGGGAACGTTCTGTTCGGCGCGCGCTTGGGAGGGAAGCAGCCTTCCACGCGACTTTTCCTCTGGACGCCGCAAGGGCTCAGTGTCGTGCCGCTGCCGCCCGACCTTACGCTAAAACCCAGTGATCTTTTGGTTCCCGCCTTTTCCAGTCACGACGAAGCTGTCTTTGTTCCGCGCGGCACGCCGCTCGAGGCGGTGAACGAACAATTCTTCCGTGCCTTGGCGATTGGGAGTTATCAAGACTTGCGCCCGCAGCCGGAAACCAACGAGAGCGTGGAGATGCTCGCGGCGCGGACTGGGAGCGAGCCGCCCATCAAGTTGCTGGTGGTAATGATGGAAGGTGAGAACGTGAGGACCGCGCTTCTGCCGGGCGAGCCCGCGCAGGCGGTCAAGGCCAAGCGGCCCGCCGGGCCGTTGGCTTTGCCTCTGGGACGAATCCTCGGGCAGACCACCGGCCC
>CAZTHM010000591.1:0-1767 GCA_964613505.1 uncultured Acidobacteriota bacterium
AGTCTGGTTTCCTTCAGCCCCAGGCGCGTGAGGCCCGCGTTGATGTTTTCCATTCCCAGCCGGGCGATCAGGATGTTGGTGGCGGTGGTGTCGCTCAGGACGATCATGAACACCGCCAGGTCGCGCAGCGTCATGGTCACGGTGCCGTCGCCGAGCATGCCCAGGATGGGGTCGCGGTCGCCCGGCGGAGCTTCGCTGCGGCGCAACGTGTGCTTTTCTTCCAGCGAGAGTTTTCCGTCCTGGGCCTGGCGCATCAACTCCAGGAGGATCGTTAGCTTGATGGAGCTCGCCTGGGGAAAGACCGTGTCGGGCAGGCGAAAAAACGTCTCGCCAGTCGTCAGGTCTTTGATGGCATAACCCATCACGCCATCGAGGTGTTCGGCGACGCGGGTCAACTCCGATTCGAGTTGCGCGCGCAGATTAGCCTGAAGCGTTTCCTGCGCCAGTGCCGGGCGGAGGGCCGAGGCCATGAGCATTAGAATCACTGCTGACTGGAGCACGCGAAGCTGCATGGCTTGGTTTCCTCCCGCGAAAGGAAAATGGAAAAGCGAAACTGGAAACTGGAAAATGGAAACTTGAAACTGGAAAATCGAAACTGGAAAATGGAAAATCGAAACTAGAAACTGGAAAATCGAAACTCGAAAATCGAAAAGCGGGAACCGAGTTTCCATTTTCAATTTTCGGTTTCTGCAAATCACAAATCACAAATCAAAAATCACAAATTCTTCAAGTTCCGATGTACTTCGCATAGATGCCCCGCGCCACAGCCGGGTCGTGGGTGCCTTTAACAATCGCGCGGCCGTCGGGGAAGACGGTCAGCTCGCAGCCGTCGAGCGTGCACCGGAGCAGGAATTCATTGCCGCGCACCGGCCCGAAGGGCGCAAGCCGATTCTTGAGCGCCGCGAGGTCCAGGGCGCGCGATTCCCGCTGGCTGATTTGGACGGCGTCGCGCCCGCAGAGAGTGGTGTGAGTCTCTCCGCCACCGGCGAGATGATCGAAGTCTCGCGCCACGCAGGCGCGGCATTGAGGATCGACGCGCGGCGCGATGGAGCTCGAACGGTTCTTCCAGACGTCGTACGCGAGCAGAGCGCCGTGTAATTCCGCTTCGCGCCCGAGCAGAATCTTCAGCGCCTCGGTCACTTGAATGGCCGACGTCCAGGCCACGGCGGGGGCGATCACCCCGACCGTGTCGCAAGTGTCGTGCAGGCCCTCGGGGGACTTGGGGAAGACGCACGCCAGGCACGGTGTGCGCCCGGGCAGGATCGTCATCGTAACGCCGTAGCTCGCTACGACCGCGCCGTAGATCCAGGGAATGCCGTGTTTCAGCGCAACGTCGTTGAGGAGATACCGGGTCTGGAAGTTGTCGGTGCCGTCGAGGATGAGGTCGAACCCTCGCACCAGCTCTTCGATATTGCGGCTCTCGGCATCGGCCACGACGCCTTCGATCTCGATCGCGGAATTGATGGACTTTAGTTTCCGCTCCGCGGCGATTGCCTTGGGCAGGTTCGCCGCCGCGTCCGCCTCGTCAAAGAGCATTTGGCGCTGGAGGTTGCTTTCCTCCACGAAGTCGCGGTCCACGATGCGCAATCTGCCCACGCCGGCGCGCGCCAGGGCATTGGCCTGGGAGGTCCCGAGCGCCCCGCAGCCGATGATGACGACCTTTGATTGGAGAAGCCTCTCCTGCCCTTCGGCGCCGATGGGTTGGAAGAGGATTTGACGGGAATACTTTTCGCGGTCCATTCTCAGTCGTCAGCAGTCAGCTTTCAG
>CAZTHM010000592.1:0-1758 GCA_964613505.1 uncultured Acidobacteriota bacterium
TGGCCCAGGCGAAATTCGCCGAGGCGCGCATGGCCGAAAGATATTCCTGCCCTTCCTTCGAATGCACGGGCACGCAGGCCAGTTGCCGGTCGGGCAAGTCGATGCCGTAACGGCGCATCCCCGCGTCCATGTCGCGCAGCGAATCTGTGCACACCTGATGCCCGAGCCCACGCGAGCCGGAATGAATCAGCACCACGACTTCGTTCTCGTAGAGGCCGAGCGCCTGCGCAATCTGCGGCTCGAAGATGCGCTCGACGTATTGGACTTCCAGAAAGTGATTGCCCGAGCCGAGCGTTCCCACTTGCGGCAGGCCGCGCTTCTTGGCGCGATCGCTGACCGCCGCGGGGTCCGCGCCATCCATCGTGCCGCTCTCTTCGCAGTGGGTCAGGTCTTCGGGCTGACCGTAGCCGTGCTCGGCCATCCACGCCGCGCCGTCTTCGAGAAGCTTGTCGAGGTCCGGATAGGAAAGCCTAATATTTCCGCCCCGCCCCGCGCCACTGGGAACGTCTCGGAAGAGTTGATTGATCAGCTCCTTGATCTTGGGCCGAACTTCATCGAGCGTGAGGGTGCTGGCGAGCAAACGGACTCCGCAGTTGATGTCGAATCCCACGCCGCCCGGCGAGACCACGCCGCCCTCTGCGGGATCCGTCGCCGCCACGCCGCCGATGGGAAATCCGTAACCCTGATGAATGTCCGGCATGGCGAGCGACCGGCCAACGATCCCCGGCAGCATCGCCACGTTGATCGCCTGCTCGAGCGAGAGGTCCTTGAGCAGGTCCTGCAAGAGGCGCTCGTCGGTGTAGATCAAGGCGTCTGTGAACATGCCGGGCTTGGTGCCGCGCGGTATCAGCCAGCGGTAGTCATCGAGTTTTTGAATCTGATGCATTTGGAGAGGCATAACGCCCCCTGCGTGTTTGCCGGATTTGGATACGACTCATTATAGCAATTGGCAATCCTCTCGCGGCGTGGGCCCGCATTTCGGGAGGCTTGTTGACAACCGCCGAAACGGCGACTACGATGCGCAGCATTAGGGCAGTGTCTTAGATTTCTTACCTCGAGGTGCCAAATGGCTGACGTCAACAAGAAGCGTGTAGTGCTGGGCGTGGTGGTGGGTGGGTTGGTCTGGAACTTCTGGAGCATGCTCGTCAACGCCCTGATTCTGGGCCCTCATTACATGACCGCCCAGAACTCCGGCCAGTTGCTCAAAGAGCCGCGCTATTCGATGTTCCTCGTCTATTGGTCCGTCGGGCTGTTCCTTTTCACCTACATCCTCACGTGGATTTACCTCTCATTGCGCGTTACGCTGGGCCCCGGGCCAAAGACCGCGCTGCGCGTCGGTTTCTTGGTCGGCTTCGCCATCGCCTTCCCGATGAATCTGTCCATGGCATCCTGGGCGCCCTTCGAACGCGTCTTCCCCATGTGGTGGATGCTCGATCTATGGATCGGTGCGATGCTCGCGACCCTTGTCTCGGCGTGGCTCTATAAGGACGCCTGACGTAGCGGCGACTTTAGGTCGCCACGCTCCGCGCTGAAAGATGGCGATGTAAAATCGCCACTACATCACGGAACGTCAGTTTCGTTCGATGTCGGCTATCGAAAACTGGAGCTTATTGCCCATGCGGTCGATGCGGTCGAGGCGCACGCGGACGCGCGCCCCGAGAGTGAACTCGCGCTTGGTGTTTTGGCCGACGATGGCACGCAGGCGCTCGCGGTAGATGTACTGGTCATCGACCAAGGCATCGAGCGGTACAAAACCTT
>CAZTHM010000593.1:0-1754 GCA_964613505.1 uncultured Acidobacteriota bacterium
GCGGCACTACAACGACAAATTCAAATTCTTTGATCTTTGCAACTCCGGCGCGCACCCGACCTTTTTTGCAGGCCGGTCAAAGCGGCCGGAAGACAACTTGCCACTCGTGCATTTCTGGCCGGAGATTTTCTACTTCCCGGCAGGCGGCGCCTCGGTGATGCACTTTGCGCGGCCGGGTGAGGTGACCCTGGCCCGTTTGACGCGGCGCAATGGCAAGTACTGGATGGCTATTGTCCCCGCGGAGTTCATTCTATTTGAGGACGAAGTCAACTGGACGCTGGCGAAGGAGACGACCCCGGAGTGGCCCCACGCCTTCGCGCGCCTGAAGGTTTCCGCCGACGAGTTTCTGGCGAGCTACGACTCGAATCACATCCACGGTTGCTACGGCAACTGGGGGGATGAACTGGTGGCGATTGCAAAGATCTTGAACATCGACTATCGCATTTACGCGTAGTCGCAGTGGCGGTATCCCTCCGGGGCGTCGGCCCACAAGGTGAACAGAACTCTCCCGCCGCTGGGTTAAAGGGATCAACTCCGGTTTCGGTACGTTCAGGAGGCCAGCTTCTTTTTCGCTTCAGCAAAGGCGAGTTCCTCCAGCTCGACCCTTTCCCGGACGATCCGTTCGACCCACCTATCGACACCAGATTCCCGATGCAGCCCGGCCAAGAAAGTTGCGCGCGCTGCCAGTTCGCCGGGAATTGAAAGGGAAGCCGGCTTGGATTGCTTAACCCGGACGGGTGCCCCCCATGCCGTGCTGTCCTCCGACTGGGAAATCACCAGTCGGTCGATTGCCTCTTGATCCAGTCTTGGGGCTCTCTTTTTCGTCGGTTTGTTCATAACGGCCAACCTGTGATGATGCGTACCACGTTATTCGGCTTCAGTTGGAAAATGATCTTAAGTTTTCTTCCGCCCAGCGTACTACCGATCAGTTGATAGCGGTCGCGGAACTTCTTATTTCGTCGAACTCCGAAGTCCGAGAAGAAGCACTCGACGGCTTCGTTGAAAGTGACGAAATGCCCAGAGAGTTTGTCGTGCTCGAAATCATACTCGAAATCTGAAGGCGTGAATCGGCGCCAGTTGACCACACCCTATTCTACTACGCTTCCTCCCTTGCTCACGCGGTGGTCCGTGCCTCGAGGCGGCTTTTCAGCCCGGCACTGCTTCCGTGCGCGTTGCCGGGCCACCGCACCTCATAGCCCTCCAGGGGGTTGCGCCGCCCTACAACGCTCATGGGCGTTGACATCGTGCGGCGCTGCCCCTAGAATCCAACCACTTCCTCGATGCGATTCACCCAGCCCGGAGGCTGATCATGGCGAACCCAGATTTTCGCGTGCATCCCGAAGATCCCCCTCGACTCGTCACGTTCCATGCCGTGCGCGTTCGCGAAGACACCCTTTTCACCAATAAGAAAGGCCAGGAGAAGAAGGGTATCCGCAAGCGCGCCGAGACAATATTCGAGAAGCTGGGTGAAGAATTCCGCAGGGTGCTCGCGCCGGATGAGGCAGTCGTTTACGTGGCCCGGTGCCAGGCGCCGGTCAGCACTTTTGAGCAAACGACGCTGGGTTGGTACATCTATTACGTAACCGCAACCGTCGTGGTTTTCACCAATCGCCGGATTTTGCACTTTGGCGTCAAACGCAATGGGGACTGGAACAAGATTCTTCGGTCGGCCAACTGGGGAGATGTCGAGGGTTCGAAGGTCAAAGGGTGGCTCAGCAAGACGCTCGAGTTGAAATATCGCACGGGCAAGAAGG
>CAZTHM010000594.1:0-1747 GCA_964613505.1 uncultured Acidobacteriota bacterium
CGCGGAAAGACCAGCGGCGGCCGCTCCGGCGGCCAAGCCGATGAAAGCTCTGACGCGCGCCAAAGTGGACTACGAGCGGGACATTGCCCCGATCTTCAAGTCTGCTTGCGCGGCCTGTCACGGCGCCGAACAACCGCAGGCACAGCTTCGCCTCGATTCCCTCGCCGCGGCGCTGAACGGCGGCGCTTCGGGCAAAGTGATTCTTGCGGGAAACAGCGGCAAGAGCCCGCTGGTACGGCGGCTGCTCGGCCTCGACAAGCCGCAGATGCCCTATGGAGGCGACCCGCTCCCGCCCAAACAGATCGCGCTGATTCGCGCTTGGATTGACCGAGGCGCGCCCGGCGCCGAGTCGGCAGTTGCGACAACTGCACCTGCTTCGCAGAAGCATTGGGCTTACGTCAAGCCTGTGCGTCCCGACCCGCCGAAAGTGAAGAACTCGGCCTGGGTCCGCAATCCCATCGACAATTTCATTCTGGCGCGCCTGGAGAAGGAAGGCTTGACGGCTTCCCCCGAGGCCGACCGGGAAACGCTCATCCGCCGCGTGACCCTCGACGTCATTGGTCTGCCGCCGACGCTCGAGGAAGTTGACGCCTTCGTGGCCGACCAGAGCCCCGATGCCTACGAAAAAGTTGTGGACCGGCTGCTCGCCTCGCCGCATTACGGCGAACGCTGGGCGCGGCCCTGGCTCGACCTGGCGCGGTATGCGGACACGCACGGCTACGAAAAGGACGATCTGCGCGTGGCCTGGAAATTCCGCGACTGGGTCATCAACGCGCTCAACCAGGACATGTCGTTCCGCCAGTTCACCATCGAGCAGATTGCCGGCGACATGCTGCCCAACCCCACCACCGACCAGCTGGTCGCCACCGGCTTTCATCGCAACACCATGCTCAACCAGGAAGGCGGCGTGGACCACGAGGAGTACCGCTGGCATGCCCTGGTGGACCGCGTCAACACCACGGCCTCGGTGTGGCTGGGGACGACGCTCGGCTGCGCGCAGTGCCACAATCACAAGTTCGATCCCTTCACCCAGAAAGACTACTACCGGATGCTGGCCTTCTTCGACAACGTTGAATACCGCGACCTGGACCTGGGCCAGGGCGAAGGCTGGGTGGATGAGCCTCAGATCGAATTGCCCACGCCCGAGCAGGAGACGAAAAGCAAGGACCTGAAAGCGGAGATCGCGAAGTTGCAAGCCGTGCTCGACACCTCGACTCCCGAACTCGAGAGCGCGCAGGCCCGGTGGGAGCGCGACATGCTCGCCGCGGAGAATGATTGGGCCGTGGTGCGGCCCAGTCGCGCAACATCGAAGGGCGGCGCGACGCTCACCCTGCTTGACGACCAGTCGGTGCTCGCCGGCGGCAAGAACCCGCAGGAAGATGTTTACGAAATCGAAGCGCGAACTGGCCTGAAAGCTATCACGGCCGTGCGGCTGGAAGTGCTGCGCGACGCGAGCCTGCCCCACGGCGGGCCGGGGCGCGATCCGGAGGGCAACTTCTTCCTGAGCGAACTGGAAGTGACGGCCGCGCCCGCTGACAAGCCCGACGCCGCGGAGAAGGTTGTTTTCAAGGAGACCGCCGCCGACGAATCGCAAGGCGGATATAGCGTCAAGAATCTCGTCGAGAAGAAATACGGGGCAGCCGGATGGGCTATCGAGTCAACGCTCGACCCCGCACCGCCGCGCCGGCAGGCGGTCTTGATTCCCGAGAAGCCCTTCGGGTTCGAGGCCGGGACGCTGCTGACCATT
>CAZTHM010000595.1:0-1745 GCA_964613505.1 uncultured Acidobacteriota bacterium
TGATGGGCTGAAGAAAGAACTTCCAGCGGATGGCGCGCAACAGGTAGCTGCTGAACGTCATGCCCACAGCCCCCAGCAGGTAGCCGGGATGGGCGCTGGTCAGCGACAACCAGAGCCGGTCCCAACTAAAATCCTGCCACTCCTTGCTGTGGCTCAGGTTGTAAATAATCAGGGCCAGGATAGCGGCGCTCGCCGCCAGCCAGAGCCATCGCCGCCGCTTGCTTTTCGAAGGAGTGTGCTCGGACACGCGTATCCGCCGCCAAACTATCCGAACCCCCCGGTTAAGTCAAGCAAAGGCGCGAAGCCCTCGAGCGTTGCGCCGTTGCGGTTGCGCACGGGCGGAGAAAGAAATGGGGGCGAGCCTGGTTCCGATCCGTCGGCTGACGGATCAGGAAGGCTCACCCCCAAAAGTGGATACGCCGAGCGTGGGTTCACTTGCCGCTTACCGAAACCCGAATGCGCTGGATCAGTACAGGACCTTGAGCGAGCAGTTGCCTTTCCCCTTTCGGCGGCACATAGAAGAAAGTCCGGCCCACCTCCTTGAGATGCAAAGCTCGAATGGTGCCGGTCCTTCCCCTGCGCACAACCACCAACTCGCTGCGGTCTGACACGTCTTTGCTTGAGACGCCCCCGGACATGATCATCACAGTCTTGTCCTGCCCGCGGACGGTGACGGTGTAGGGCGAGACCGCCGCGTTGAGGTTGAACTGGTAGTCTCCTGCGGGCAGGGTTGCGAGTCCCCACTTGGCTTCAATAGGCAGGGTGAATTTGCCAACGAGGTCTTCGGCGCTCAGCAGGCCGGCGGAAGCAACCGCGGCCAGCAACGCCAGGAAGACCACCCTGATTAATGTGGAAGTTCGGGTATTGGTCATAAACCACCTCGATGTTGAATTCGCGACCGACTGTGGAACCAAGCACAAGCATCGCTCGCGTGCCGTCAACTTTAGAGCAGCTCGCGAGCGACTCAATACATGGCGAGTGAATTGTGGGTGAATGTGGAGTGAAGGGCTAACTCCCTGCAAGGTCAGGGGTTAGCCGCCGGGATGGGCGTGGCCCGAGCGGTTACTTCCCGCTTCTCACCGAGAAGACGTATAATGACCTCAACGGATAGTATCGTCCCAGGAGCTAGATTGGGCTTGAGCGCTTCGGAAGCGTCGCTGCTTCGCTTCGGGGTCTTCGAACTGGACCTCAAGACGGGCGAGTTGCGCAAGGCTGGCGTGCTCCTCCACCTTCCGCCCCAGCCCTTCAAAATCCTCGCCTTGCTCGCCTGTCGGCCGGGCCAACTGGTAACTCGCGAAGAAATCCAGCAAGAAATCTGGGGCAGCGAAACTTTCGTGGATTTTGAGCTGGGACTCAACGCCGCGATCAAGTCGATTCGAGATGTGGTCGGCGACGATGCCGAAACGCCTCGATACATCCAGACGCTGCCACGCCGCGGGTATCGCTTCATCGCGCCGGTGGAGCCCCTCACCCCCGGCCCCTCTCCCAGAGGGAGAGGGGAGGAAAGGCTAGCGGGAAGTGGCCCCTCTCCCGATGGACGAGGGGAGCCGGAGCCAGTATCGATTTCCCAACCCTCTCCCTTGGGGAGAGGGTGGCCCCGCGACCCGGGGGCGGGTGAGGGGGCGCGGACACAAAGGCGTAGGATTCTCGCGGCGGCCGTCGCCGCTGCCGCCGTCATCATGGCCGCCCTGGTCGGCTATCTGTTAACACGGCCGCTTCCGCCGCCGAAGGTCGTGAGTTCGGTC
>CAZTHM010000596.1:0-1744 GCA_964613505.1 uncultured Acidobacteriota bacterium
GCGCAAGACGCGCAGGCCGGAGCCATCCGGTATGCGGGCAAGCAAATCGGCAAGGGCACAGTGGCCGTTGCTCAGACTACAGTGGACGCGGCGCAGGCTACCGGCTCCGGTGTGGCCACGGTCGGAAAGGCCACTGGCGAAGCGGCCAAGACCGGCGTTATGGCCGTCGGAAGCGGCGCGAAGGCCACGCCCGGCCTTCTAGCGCGCGGGACCAAAGCCGTGGGCAAGGGCATCGCCAAGGCCATCTGGTAGTTAACACGACGGGGCGTGCCTACCGCGCACGCCCCGTTTTCCTTTCATCTGTTTTCCACGCCGATCCTGACCGAGGGCGAAACATTCCGACCGTCAAGTTCCACGGCGGGCTTTGCGCCCTGCGGGTTGGCGACACCGAAAGTCGCGCAAACCTCCCGTTTTTCGCCAGACAGCAACGGAAAGTAGTTGTCCTCCCAGAAAATCGGCATCGGCTTTTGTCCCCCGACCGGCACTGCACGCTTCGCAAGAAAGCAAGGGCCAGGAGACTGCCTCCCTCCGTGAATCATAGGGACCAAAGGTTGCTTGACGGTCTGCAGAGGGACGAATAGAATCAAAGGTTCAACCATTGGCCGGTCAACAAATTAAGGGGGAGGCTATGCTGGACGGTCCGATTGCTGAGGGACTGACATTCGATGACGTTCTCTTGTTGCCCGCCAAGTCCGCCGTGCTTCCCCCCCAGGTTGACACGCGGACAAAGTTTACGCGCAACATATTGCTGAACATCCCCATCGTCAGCGCGGCGATGGACACCGTCACGGAATCCCGACTGGCCATCGCCCTGGCACAGCAGGGGGGCATTGGCATCATGCACCGCACGATGTCGATCGCCGAGCAGGCTTCCGAAATCGACAAGGTGAAGCGCTCCGAAAGCGGCATGATTGTGGACCCGGTCACCATTCCTCCTGATAGCCGCATAGCCGACGCACTTGAAATCATGAAGCGTTACAAGATTTCCGGCGTCCCGGTCACCCGCAACGGAAAGCTGGTAGGCATCCTGACTAACCGGGACTTGCGGTTCGAATCGCGCTTCGACCTCCCGGTCGACCAGGTAATGACCAGGCAGAATCTCGTTACGGTTCCGGTGGGAACGACCCTCGACGACGCCGAAAAAATCCTCCACCGGCACCGCGTGGAGAAGCTGCTGGTGGTCGATGATGATTTCAACCTCAAGGGTCTTATAACTGTTAAGGATATCCAGAAGAGAATTAAGTACCCGAACGCGGCCAAAGATGAGCAGGGCCGGCTGCGGGTGGGCGCAGCAGTCGGCGCGACGGGCGATTTCCTGGAACGCGCGCAGGAACTGGTGAATAACAAGGTCGATGTCCTTGTTGTCGACACGGCGCACGGCCACTCCTCACGCGTGCTGGAGGCAGTGCAGGCGCTCAAGGCCAAGTTCCCCGAAGTGGACCTGGTGGCGGGTAACGTCGCCACCGCGGAGGGCGCTTGCGACCTGATCCAGCTCGGCGTGGACGGCGTAAAAGTCGGCATTGGCCCCGGCTCGATCTGCACCACGCGGGTGGTGACGGGCGCGGGGGTGCCCCAGCTGACCGCGGTCGCCGAGTGCGCGCGCGTGGCACGCCAGGCCGGGGTTCCCATCATCGCCGATGGAGGGATTAAGTTCTCGGGCGACGTCACCAAGGCCATCGCCGCAGGGGCCAGCTCGGTGATGATCGGGAGCCTCTTCGCCGGGACCGAGGAGAGCCCGGGCGAG
>CAZTHM010000597.1:0-1742 GCA_964613505.1 uncultured Acidobacteriota bacterium
ATGCGCCCCACGAACACGCGCAACCCGTCAGCCGACGGGTCACCGCGTCCTATCCCTGGCCTGTCCGGGATTCTTAACGGTCCCCCGAGGCGGCATGTCGGCGCCACCCGCGATTCTGCGCTTCAGCCGCGGCGGGGTTTTCGCGCTGTCGGCTGCAACGCCTTGTGAGGCGCTCGTCGGATCGAGGAAAACTCGCGAAGTCTTTCCAGTATCCACTCCCTAAGAACGGTGGTTTCCTGGACACCCTTGGAGCGCGCGATTTTCTTGAGATGCTGAGCCTCGGCAGGTTGCAGGTGGATGCTCAGAGACGGTCCTTTGGCGCGCACAAACACGGGTTCGCTGACTTCTTGTAGATCGTCCCCGAAGTCCGTCAGGTCGTGCTTGTCCCAGAACCTCGCCAATTCTTCGACGGAATCGGTATCCGGTAGCCTTTGCCTTCTTATTGTTTTTTCCATCGGTTGTATCGCTCTTTTTCCTTCCGAGTCATCGGTCGGGCGGTGACCGGGAAACCTTAGGGAAACCGAATCACCACGCAGAAAGGATGCCGCCCGGAGGTAGTTTGCCCGAGTAGGTAATAGACGGGATTTGTTCCGGACGACTTCGCCCGTTGAATCAATGCTCGCCCAAAGCAAACTTCCTCGACTTCCTCGGGCTGAACTCCATGACGCGTTATGTGATCAACTCGATCTGCCGGCCAGATGAATTCGTGAATCTGCACTCAGTGATCCTAGATTAGCAGCCCGCGAGCAACAATAAATCCGCCTAACGCTCTGCGGCTCACCCGCGGCGGCCGGTCACCGTCGTTCCGAATCCGCTGTGTCGCCACGTGGCCGCCACCGCTGCAACGCGTTGTTAGGCCGCGGGCTGTGGGCTCGGTGCCCTACTTGATCGCGGGGTCAGAAACCCGAGCACCGCCGCTACAACAAACAGCGCTAGTACATCGCCCCACAGGTGCCCGATGTGTTGAGGGTAAACGAGAGACTGCGCCGCCATGATTCCGCCGTGCACAACACTGGACCAGACAGTGAACCAGATGAGACTTCGGTGTGCGAGGGGGTCCCGAGAAGCAACTATCAGGAATACGCCGAGCGTCGCGTAAATCCCCAGAATCATCTGCAGGTATTCTGACTGGCCCGTGTGCCACGACCAGCCGGACGGCCAAATGATCGTCAGCGGGTAGATCCCGATTGCAAAGATCAGGCCCACCAAGAGCAAAGCGATTCGCAAGTACTTGATGCGATCAGTTTCGGTCATGGTCCTCTCCTTTTTGAGTTGCGGCGCTGCGGCCGCGTTTGCCTTGCCAACAATCGTTGGTAGAGTACCCTCTTTGTGCGGCCTAAGGTCTCCAGCGATCAGGCGCGCCCAGCACGGGTTTTTCGCGTGCGAGGGGATGGGGAGGGACGCGGCAGCGGGCCGGAGCGCGTCGGCGGCATCGCGGGGTTAGACAGCCGCATGAACTTCTCCGGGCGCAGCAGGCTGGCTACGGAAATGTCTTCGTCGATCGCTTCCCAATGAATACCGATTCCGCCCCCGATGAACTCCCAAGCTTTTCTTTGCTTCGGGGTGGCGTTCAGAAGCCTCGGAAACCACAGCAGAGGAACCGACACGGTGCGGCCGTCGTCGAGCACGACCGTGAGTGCATCGTCAGAACAAGCCACTTCGACCGCGAGCGTTTCACTCCTGTCCACTAGCAGTTTGTTGAAAAACGCGATTTGACGATGGTTTCTTTTTTCAATTCGTGT
>CAZTHM010000598.1:0-1734 GCA_964613505.1 uncultured Acidobacteriota bacterium
TTCCGCTCAGCGAAGCGATGTAACGCCGATCCACGCTGGCCTCGGCGTCGGAGACGCGCTTGATCAGCCGCTCCTCGCGGTACATATCCTGGGCCATCTTGAAGATGTTGGCGTAGTCGGAGTCCTGGCCGCGATTGCCGAAGAAGGAGAGGTTGTCGGCGTAGTCGCTCAGCCGCACGCCCTCGAGCATGGTCTTCGCCAGGTCTTCGGGAATATTGAAATCCTTGATGGTGCCGATCAGCGTGTGGGCGCGCGAGGGTTGCGCCTTGATGAACTCCACGCCCTCCAGCCAGCCCTCCGCGAATTTCAAGACAGTCTGGGGATTGTTGGCCGCGAAGCGGTCGCTCACCACCAGGATGTCGGCAATCAGGCGATTCGCCACTCGCGTGTCGTAAACCTTCTTTGACCCGGCGCGCTTGGTGACCGCGTCGCTCATATCCGGGTCCCACGCCACGGCGGCATCAACTTTCTGCTGCGCAAAGAGGGTCGCGGGCTCGATGCCGTCTTTTGTATGCACGGCGCGGGAGAAGATCTCGTTTCGTTGTTCGGTCCCCAGGCCCGAACTCTTCAGCCCGTTCCACAGCAGGAAGTGTGACGGCGTGTAGGGAGCAAACGCCACAATCTTCCCGGCCAAATCCTCGATGCTGTTGATGCCTTGTTTGCCGATCACGCCGTCGGCGCCCCGCGACCAGTCCACCATGTAGAAAGCGTGCGAGCTGAATCCCTTGTCGAGTAACTGAGCGAAATCCTTGGCCCAGACGTCGGTGGTGGTCAGCATCACGTCCACGTTGCCCGTGGCCAGCGCCGCCGCGCCTTCCGTCCAATCATCGATAATCTTGAAAGAGACCTTCAATCCTTTATTGGCATAGATGGAGCCGGGGACGGTGTCGAGCCCCCCGTTGGCGACTAGTCCGCCCACGCAGCCCACCCAGATGTTGACGCGCACGTTGACTTGATTCGTCTCGCCCCCACCGCCACCGGAAGTTGGCATCTCCAGCGGCTTGGAAGTGTCGATGGAAACGGCGCTTTTTGCCCCGAGCCGCCCGCCCGTCCACTTGTTCAGGTCAACTACGCCATACTTGTAGAGGCTGTAACCGACCAGCGCCAGCCCGATCAGGAAAATAAGAATCCATCCACCTTTTTCAATTCGCACGGCCATGATTTATCTCCGCCTTTGTAGCGCCGGTCTGTGACTGGCGATTCTTGCCATCAGCATTTTCGCCGCTCCCCGCGAGCCGGGGCAAGCGCCGAGCGGCGCTACAGCTACTACTTGATCGCTCCAACCAGTTTCCGGTCCACGCTCGCCTCGGGGTCGGAGGCGGCGCCTTTCAGAACTCCCGCTTCGCGGTACATTTCCTGCGCCATCTTGAAGATGTTGTTGTAATCGGAAGCCGCGCCCGCCGCCCCGAAGAAAGACTTGTGATCGGCGGCATCGGCCAGCTTGACTCCCTCCAGCATCGTTTTAGCAAGGTCCGTCGGGATGTTGAAGTCTTTGATTGCGCCGATCAGGTTGTAGGCGCGCGCCGGCTCGGCCTGGATGAACTGGACCCCTTCCAGCCAACCCTGTGCGAACTTCGCCAGCGTATCAGCGTGGCTGGCCGCGAAGCGATCGCTCACAACGAGGATATCGGCGATGAGCTTGTCCGCCGTACGTGTGTCGTAAATCTTCTTCGCCCCGGCCCGCTTTGTGACGGCGTCGCTCATGTCGGGATCCCAGGCGACGGCGGCGTCAAC
>CAZTHM010000599.1:0-1719 GCA_964613505.1 uncultured Acidobacteriota bacterium
GCAACACAACCCAAAAACCAGCGCCTCGGGGCGTTCCTAAAGCAAGGCAAGGGTGTGAATCGCAAAACTCCGAGCTCTCCCTTACAGCAGTGGGAATCCCTTGCCGCGCAAACTACCATCGTAGCAGCGAGGGCAGAAGACTGTCAAACAGCGAGCATGCGTAGGAGATCCCACCCACGTCCTATTCCCCTTGCGCAATTGAGTGCCTTAGTGTGAAGCGGTGGGAGGAGGTCGGCGCCCGGCGAAGGGGGGAGGAGCCAGACGGTGAGGGGATCTCAACGCCTCGTGATTCAGAGAGCGTCCAGAACCTCGCGCACGCGATGCGTCAGCTTTTCCGGAGTGAAAGGCTTCTGGAGGTAGGCCGTTCGGGGGCTCAGCAGGCTGTGATGCTGAATCGCGTCCGGGGTATAGCCGGACATGTAGAGGACCTTCAGTTCCCGGTAGAGTGGCGCCAGGAGCGCCACCAGTTCCGGCCCGCTCATTTCCGGCAATACAACGTCGGTTACCAGGAGCTGAACGCGGCTTGGGTGCTGCTTCAAGACCGCCAACGCTTCCTGGCCGTGCTGTGCGGAAAGGACAATATAGCCGCTGGATTCCAGCACGCTACGGACCAGCGACCGCACGCGTGCTTCGTCTTCGACGATCAGGATGGTTTCCGAGCCCCGGGCCAGAGCTCTTTGCGGTTCGCCGGCTTCCGTAAGTATTACTTTTTCGTCTACCTGAGGGAAATAGACCTTAAACATCGTCCCCCGCTCTAGCTCGCTATTGACCCACACCGAGCCGCCGCTTTGCTTGACGATCCCGTAGACGGTGGCCAGGCCGAGTCCCGTCCCTTTTCCCTCCTCCTTGGTGGTAAAGAACGGCTCGAAGATGTGGGTTTGCGTTTCCGCATCCATCCCGCAGCCGCTGTCGCTGACCGCAAGGACCACGTAGGCGCCGGGAGGAATTTCGCCATGACGATGAAAGCAGGCTTGGGCCAATTCGGCGGGGGTGGTCTCAATGGTAAGCTTCCCGCCCTGCGGCATCGCGTCGCGCGAGTTGACCGCCAGATTGAGGATGACCTGTTCCATCTGCCCCGGATCAGCCTTGATGGCTCCCAGCCCGCTTCCCAGAATCGTCACCAATTCGATGTCTTCGCCGATCACCCGGCGCAGCATCTTGTCCAGGTTGGCGACGATAGCGTTCAGGTCAAGAATTTGCAGAACCACCTCCTGCCGGCGACTGAAGACCAGCAATTGGCGAGTCAGGGAGGCGGCCCGATCTCCGGCCTTGCAGACCTCATCCGCATACCGGCGCAAGGTAGAGTCCTCACCCAAGCGGTTGAGCAGCAGACCGCCGTACCCATTGATCGCCGTCAGCAGGTTGTTGAAGTCGTGGGCAACTCCCCCGGCCAGGCATCCCATGGCCTCCATTTTTTGAGCCTGGCGGTATTGCGCCTCCAGCGCCCGCCGTTCTGTAACGTCTCGCATCACGTGGACACATCCCTCCAGAACTCCCTCGGGGTTGCGCAGGGGAGTGGCCGTGGTGTCAAAGCACTTTTTCAGCCAGGGTTCCTCGAAGTCACCTCGTTCCTCCTTGCCCGTCGTCAGAAGGCGCTGATGCGGGCAGGAGGGAAGCGGATCCGACCGATGGTGAAAAACCTCATAACAATGTTGGCCGATTAACTGCGCGGGTTCCAATCCCACCAGTGTCGCGGCAGCGCGATTGGCCCGCCGGATG
>CAZTHM010000600.1:0-1716 GCA_964613505.1 uncultured Acidobacteriota bacterium
CGACGGCCATCGAACTGGCGCGCATGCTCGATCCCTTCATGCCCGGCTGGATCGAAGAGCCTTGCCCGCCGGAAGACATTCCCTCGCTCGTCAAAGTCGCCACTCACGTCACCCTGCCCGTGGCCACGGGCGAGCGCTACTTCACGCGCTACGGATTTCGCGAGCCCATCGAGTCCGGTGCGCCGGATATCATCCAGGCGGATGTTATCCACGCGGGTGGCATCCTGGAAATGAAGAAGATCGCGGCCATGGCCGACGTGCGCTCGATGGTGATGGCGCCGCACAATTCAAATGGCCCGGTGTGCACGACGGCGAGCGTGCACTTCGATTTCTGCACCACGAATTTCAAGATCCAGGAGTGCTTCGACGATTTCTCCGAAACCTGGGTGCGCGACGCCGTGCCCGGCTGCCCCGTGCCGCGCGATGGCTACTTTGCCCTGCCCGAAAAACCCGGCCTGGGCATCGACATCAACGAGGACGTCATCAAAGAACACCCCTACAAGGAAGGCTTCTTCAACCTCTTCGCCGAAGATTGGCACATGCGCGACTTCGGCAAGACGTAGCGGAGTAGCACAGCGTTGTTCTGTAAGTCGGCGGCTTTCATCTACCCATCTTTTTCCTTCACGCTGCGCCATCCTGCCGTACCATAGCGCTTCATGAATCCGCCGCGCCGTCGTTTTCTGCAATTCCTGCTGGTCTCGCCACTCACCGGCCTCGTCGATAGCGGCGGCGACGGGTCACTCCACGCACTGCCGCAGGCGCAGGAATTCGACAACCCCCACCTGATCCGCTACGACGCAAACTGTCTCACTATCAACGACCGCGACACGTTCGTTTTCAGCGCGGCGTTTCATTATCCGCGCTGCCCGAAGCTGCTTTGGCGCGACCGACTGGAGAAACTCAAGCGCGCGGGCTTCAACACCATCGAGACTTACGTCTTCTGGAACTATCACGAGCGCGAAGAAGGGAAATGCGACCTGGGTGATTTTGAGGAGTTCGTGCAGCTCGTGAAGGAGATGGGCTTCTTCATGATTACGCGGCCCGGACCTTACATCAGCGCCGAGTGGCATCGCGGCGGGATTCCCGACTGGGTCGCCGCCAAGCGATTCCCGTTGCGCTCGAATCATCCTGAAAACCTCAAGTGGTCGCACCACTGGTACACCCAGGTCTTGCCGGTGATCCAACGCCACCAGATCACCATGGGCGGGCCGATCATCATGGTGCAGCTCGAAAACGAATACGACTATTGGCCGCTCGCCGACGCCGACAAGCGCGAATACCTCCGTGCCCTCGCCAACCTTTGCTATGGCATGGCGATTACGGTTCCGCTTTTCACCTCTTGGACGCGGCAGGCGCGCCAGAATTACGACCCCGACATGGCGCGCATCTTCGACACGTGCAACTTCTATCCGCGCTGGGATATTGCGAACCAGGTCACACCCGCGCTCACCAAACTTCGTCAGGAGGAGCCCAACTCGCCCCTGGGGGTCAGCGAACTTCAGGGGGGATGGTTCAGCCAGTTCGGCGGGGAGGCTGGGAAATTCGCGCCCGACGACGTCGCCGAAATCCTGAAGCAGATGGACCTGCCGCAGAAGCCGACGCTCGAAGAGTTCATGGAAATTTTGGCCCAAGCCTCGGGAAAACTCTCCGTGGAGCAGGAAGGCATCGACGCCGCGCAGCTCAACGCGCTCACCAAGACGGTGATCGAGCAGGGCG
>CAZTHM010000601.1:0-1711 GCA_964613505.1 uncultured Acidobacteriota bacterium
TCGAGCGCGCGAGCTCATCCTGCATGGCCTTGCGGATGACGTCATCGGCGCCGGCGAGCGGCGC
Organism: uncultured Acidobacteriota bacterium; assembly: GCA_964613505.1. GTDB lineage: Bacteria > Acidobacteriota > Terriglobia > UBA7540 > UBA7540 > CAZTHM01. The sequence goes on from CAZTHM010000601.1 coordinate 65, forward strand.
GGCCAGCACCAGCAGAATGAGCGCTGCGAACAAAGTTGCCCGCTGCGGACGCCAGCGGCACATTGAAGCGCGGAGGAGTTGCCTCACCGGCCCACCTCGAAGGGTGGAGGCAGCAAGGGCGGCCGCTCCTGCGATTTTTCCTTCTTCTGCACTTCGATCTGCTCGACGAGAATTTCCGGGGAAGCTGCCGCCACCGGCACACTGCCCGACTCCGCGCCGCAGATGCCGTTGAAAACCCCCACCTGGTCGCTGCCGGCGAGGATTTTGCTGAAGGCGGTCAGCGGCGTGCCGATCAAATCTACACCTCTTACCAATTCCTCGCGCCCGTCGGGATAAACGCGATAGACAATAATGGGAAGCACGTTGAAGGCGTTGGGAATCGTCCGCTGGGTGATGGTGAAGCCGCCCTGGATGTCCTCGAAATAGAGTCCAAACGGCTTGTTGGTTTTCTTGACCTCTTCGAGCAGGCGCTGCTTGAGCCCTTGGCGCGAGAGTGGGCGCGCGACCTCGACGATCAAATTCGATTGCCGCGCCACCGGCGCAAACCCTTGTTGCCGGCGGCCGTGACCGTTCGATTGCGGAAAACCTTCGATGGGCGAGCGTGACATCAGAAAGCTCTTGAACACCCCTTTGTCGACGACCGTCACGCGCCGCGCGGGCACGCCTTCGTTGTCGAAGTGATACGCGCCGACCAGTTCGGTCTTGCCCAGATGCCGCAGCGTCGGATCGGCAAAGACGGAGAAGTTATCCGGCAGCATCTTTTCGTTCACTTTTTTCTTGAACGTCTGGCCCTCTTCCTCTTCCTTTTGCCGGTGGCCTTCGATGCGGTGCCCGAACACTTCGTGGAAGAAGACGGCGCTCGCCCTCCCCGAGAGGATGGCCGGCCCGGTGTAAGGGTCCACGATGGGCGCCGTGCGCAAGGCCTGGAGGTCCTGAATCATCTTTTCCACCGCTTTGAGGACGGTGGCGTCGTCGGGGAGGCCTTGGGGAGTAAATGAAGCGTAAGACTCATAGCGCGGCAGTTCCATGCCGTCGTCGGCCTTGGTGAAGGCGTAGATAATGAGGCGGTAGAAGATCTGGGAGACCTGCACCGCGGCGCCTTCGCTGTTGGTGTACCAGCGCGTTTCGCGGTCGGCGGTGAACGAGGCCTGGGCTTCGTAGATGTTGCCGTAGCGCGCGAAGGGGGCGGTGTATTTCCGAATCTTGTCTTCCCACTGGCGGCGATTCACTCCGAGCGGCGGAATCTCATCCAACTGCTTTTCCGGCGCCTCGCGCGAGAAATCGGCCGACTTGTCCTCCTGCTCGACCTTGACCTCGACGTTGGTCTTCACCTTGGTCAATTGCTCGACGGCGCGCTTGTATTTCTTGTCGGTGTAATACCAGAGGACGCTGCGCAGGGCGTCGGGGTCGTCTTCCATAGGCGCTTCGATGTAAGAAAAGCGATCGAAGCCCCCCCCGAAATCGCCGCGGATGCTGTGAGTGCTGTCGAGCGTGTAGTCGCCCACGCGCAGGTCGATATCGAGCTGGCGATGGCGGTTTTCCGTACTGTTTTCGATCTTGCCGAAAGACCCGTTCACGCCCACCACGGCGTCTTCGGTGATCTCATAGCTGAGAAAGTAGGGAGGCGTGGGCTGGCTCTTCAGGGTT
>CAZTHM010000602.1:0-1709 GCA_964613505.1 uncultured Acidobacteriota bacterium
GGACCGCGGCTTCGTCGAAGCGCTCTCCCTGCCCCACCAGCGGCGAAGCCACCGAAATGCTGAACGACTCCGGGGTCGCGGTCAGGAAACCCGTCAAGCTGTCGGGCAACTGATCGCCCACATGAATGTCGTTTAACCCGCTGGCGGAAGGGATATCCACTTGCGCATACGCCACACCGCCGCCGAATCGGTAAGCGCCGTTGGGTTTCACGCCGAAGATCGTCGAGTCGCGGTTGGCCCGCGCCTCCCAACCCATCTTCAGAGTGTGCTTTCCGCGCGTGTAGGAGAAGTTCTGGACGATTTGATAGAGGTTGCCATAGGAACCGAAGATAGACCCCACGGCGGAGTTGAACGGCTCGTAAAGGCCGTCCCCAAAGGCGATCGAGGGTTGCGTGTGATTGATGGCCGGAAAATTGGGCGTGCTGCGCAGGTAGCCGAGGGTCGTTTCGAACACAAACCGTGGTGAGACCGTTCGCGTATAACGCAGGCCGGCATTGCGCTGGTGATCGAAGAAACGGATGGCGAAGCTGGGATCGATCGCGGTCTGACTGGGATTGGTGAGCGGCCCGGTCACCTGATTCAGGTTGAAGCGCGTGAAAAGCGCGGCCTTGTCGGAAATGCGGTGATCGATGCGCACCGAGAATTGGTCCGTCACGGTCGAGACCTTGGAGGATGTGGCGTAGGTCCGCGCACCATAGGCGCCCTGGGGATCGTTCGGTAAGGGATAACGGGACAGGATCGGCGCCACTAACGGGCTGACCGGCACATAGAGGACGTCCTCCGGAAAAGCCGCGCGATTGACCCCTTGCCTTTCTTCCGCGGTCGGGACGGGAAAAACCTGCGTCGTGCCCAATACCTGCCTGAAGCCCTGGTATTGCCCAAAGAAGTAGGTCCGCTTCCTGCCGTTGTAGAGACTCGGAAAAACCACCGGCCCGCCCAGCGTAAATCCGAATTCGTTGCGGACGAACGGGGGAATGCGGCCGGGGCTGGCGAGGCTGCGCCGATCGAAGAAGTTGCGCGCGTCGAACGCCGCGTTGCGCACGAATTCGAACACCGAGCCGTGCAAGAGGTCGGTCCCGGACTTGGTGATGATGTTGGTGAAGCTCGCGGCGCCGTGCCCAATCTCCGCCGGCATCACGCCTGAGTTGGCCTGAATCTCCTGAATCGCGTCCACATTGAAATTTGAGAACGTCGCGCCACCCATTTCGGGATCGGTCGTGTCCACCCCATCCATCGCAAAGACCGTCGTCGTGCCGCGTTGTCCGTTCACGGCGAACTGCTGGGTGAAGTTTGCCGCGCCGTTGGCGTCGGTCATGGTGCCGGCGGCGAGCAAGAGCAATTGACTGAAGTCGCGCTTGTTGAGCGGCAACTCGGAAACTTCCTTGCTCGAGAGCCGCTCGCCGCCGGTGGCCTGAGGCTCCCGCGCAGCATCTTTCTTCTGTGTTTCGGAGCTCGTGCCCAACGTCGATCCCGGTTCACCTTTTGCCGCTTCGTCCTGCTGAGGCGGAACGGCGGGCGTCTCTGGGCTCGCGCTTGCCAGCGGGCAGACCAACAATGACAGGATCAATAGTCCGGTTCGCATGAAGCGATGAATTATACAGTCAGGTCTACCCAAGCGGCCCTGCAATCTGGTTCCGCGGCCCGAGTTGGAGTGCGATTTCGGCCGAATTCGGCTGTTTCCCGCTACGACATTTTCACCCATTTGTAGT
>CAZTHM010000603.1:0-1704 GCA_964613505.1 uncultured Acidobacteriota bacterium
CCGGAGATCGAAGCCTATTACACCGGCACTTTCGTTCCGGAATTCCGCCGGCAAAACACGGGGCCTGTTCCTCCGGCGGATGAAGTGGAACCACAAATTCGAGAGATTCTCGTGCAGAAGAAAATCGATCAGCTCCTGGCCGACTGGCTGGCGGAACTCAAGGCCGGACGGCGTGTCAGCATTCATGCCTTCTGACGCCTCGAGCTGATTTCGCCGGGAAAGCAAGGCAATGTCGAAACCGTTCCGCAGACTGCTCTATGGGCTGGGCGCACTGGCGCTGCTGGTGATCATCGCCGCTGGGGTGCTGAGCACCCCCTGGGCTCAACGCGCCATCGAGCGGCGGATTGTCACCAGTCTGGAGAATCTGACCGGCGGGCGCATCCAAGTTCTTTCGTTCAAGTTCAACCCCTTCCTGCTGCGCGCGACTTTCCGTGAAATCGTGCTCCACGGGAAAGAGCCCGCCACGGCTCCTCCTCTCTTCTCGGCCAAGACGATGGTTGTCCAGCTGCACTTGGCCTCGCTCGTGCGCCGAAGGATCCTCTTGCACAGCCTCGACTGGGATGACGCGGCGATTCACGCCTACTCACAGTCCGACGGAACCACCAACCTGCCGGAACCTCTGACTTCCCTGCTGCCGGAGATGGATTCCGCCGACCTGCAGATTGAAAGACTGACGCTCGCCCGAATTCAGTTCTATTGGAATGAGCAGCGTCTGTCCCTGGATGTGCAGGCGCGGAATGTGGCCTTCCTGCTGCGCCAGAAGGGGTCCCACAGGTATTCGGGGAGCCTCTCCACGTCCGAACTCCGGATCAAATCCCACGACCGGCCACTCCCCGACATCGCGCTGGCCACACAATTTGATTTGTCATCCGGAGACCTCAAGGTGACGTCGTTCACGTGGCAATGCGCCGGGCTGCGCGGAACCGGATCGCTCACTCTCACCAACTGGGCGAATCCCGAAGGCACCCTCTTACTTGAGGCGAGCGGCGACGTGGCCGAACTGGCACGAATCTACGGCGGGACGGAAGTTCGCGGAGGAAACATTGAGGTGAAAACCGCGGTGACATTCCGAAAGGGCGATTGGAGAGCCCAAGGGCAATTCCATACGAAGCAGCTTTCCATTCAAATAGATCCATTCAAATTGACCCCGCTCAACCTTGCGTCGGATTTTAGAGCGGAATCACAACACATCGAGTTCCCGAACTTTACGGCCTCCGCTCTGGGCGGTGTCGCGGAGGGCCGCGCCGAAATTACATACCGGGATCCCGCCCCGAAGTTTTCAGTGCGCGCGCGGCTTCGCGGGCTGCCGCTTGCGACAGCGCTCGGCTCGTTTTCCAAAGCGGCGGCGGCGCGAAGCCCCGCCTACGCCTCACAGATCAGCGGAACTCTGGACGCAGACTGGAACGGCCGCTTCGAGGATTTTTCTTCCCAATTCAATCTCCACCTGCAGCCGCAGCCTGCCGCGGGCCGCGACTTTGTCCCCCTCTCCGGCTCGATTCTCGGCCATGCGACCTTGGCGCCGGATCTCGTTCTCGAGATTCAGGACGCCCAGTTCCAAGCGCCGCATTCTACGCTCTCGACTCACGGCACACTGGGGTCCCGGCAGACCAAGCTCGCCTTGCGGGTGGCGACCGGCGATTTTGAAGATTTGACTCCTGCTTTCAGATTCTTCGCGGGGACGACGGAAATTGTCTCCGTCAAGCT
>CAZTHM010000604.1:0-1153 GCA_964613505.1 uncultured Acidobacteriota bacterium
AGTATCGCCGGTCGGCGGCGGCATCCTTCGAATCCTTCAGGTTCAGCTTGACCTTTTCGTAGTCAATCCCATCGCGGTGAATGCGTTCCGGAAAAGCCGCCAGCGCGAACGAAGTCTCGAACTCGGCCGAATGGCCGGGGATATTCTCAAGGCCGGACTCCATGTATTTTCGGGCTTCCTCGCGGTTGGCGCTCTCCGCAAAGGCGTCCCAGTACGAGCAAGCGTCAATGTTCACGCCCAGCTTGGAACGGAACTCGGCCATGTGTTCCTTCAGCGGCTTATCGTTCCCGCCGTGGCCATTGACGATGAAGATCGTCTTCAGGCCGTGCTGGCGCAAGCTGTCGCAAATGTCGAAGACCATCGCCAGGAAAGTCTCCGGCCGCAGCGTCAGCGTCCCCTTGCGCTCCATCCAGTAGGGTGAAATTCCGACCGCCACCGGCGTTGCCACGGTCACTTGCGGCCACAGCGCGATCGCGGCCTGCTGCGCCACCAGGACAGCGCTGGCGGTATCCTGAATCATCGCCAGGTGCTCGTTGTGCTGCTCGGTGCTGCCCGTGGGGAGGATGGCCGACTTCAGCCGGCCGGCCTCCAACGCCTCTCGAATCTCCCTTCGCGTGCTCTCCCAGAGCAGGACTCTTCTCGGGTCGATGTAGCCATCGCTCACCCGCACGAGGTTAGAAGCGGGCGGCGCCACGGCCTTGGCGAGCCTCGCGGTGAGCGGCGAACCAGCCACCGCGCTGGTCAGGGTGGCTAGGAAGGTACGGCGGGAATTCCAGGGTCTCATGGGCGAACCTCCTCGGGTCTTACCGGCCCAGCCGGGTGGGAGCCGGCAGCCTTCACATTTTGCTTGACAATCAGGAAAGATACTACTACATATGGTGTCACGGACGCGCCCGGCATCAATATCTGGGCCATCACGCGCATCCTAAATTTCCCAACAGGAGGGGATTAACACATGGCAGCAAAGAAAAAGGCAAAGAAGAAGAGGTAGTACTACCCCAATTCCAGGTTTCCTCCTTTCCCCAGGCCCGCTTCCCCAAGCGGGCCTTTTTTTTTGCTGGTCAAAAAACTAGGCAAGACACAGAGCCAAGGACGGGCTGCGGAAACCGGCAATAAGTGTGGAAGAGGCCTTCCCCTAAGTGAACTTTACCTG
>CAZTHM010000604.1:1163-1704 GCA_964613505.1 uncultured Acidobacteriota bacterium
CCTTTTTTTCGCTGGTCAATGAACTAGGCAAGACGCCGAGTCAGGGAGACAGTTTCACGGGCCGCTGTCAAGCGCGGATGAAGCCCGCCGTTAGGTGAACTTGACCTGCACGTCTTCGCGGTCGGCTTCCGAAGCCTGGAAGAGCGCGTGCGGCTGGAGGCCCATGAAGCCGGCGACGAAGTTGGCGGGGATCTGGGCGATGCGGATGTTGAAGACGTTGACGTCCTCGTTGAAGGTGGTGCGCTGCCCGGCGATCTTGGTTTCGAGCTCGGTGATGCGTCCCTGAAGCTGCATGAAATTCGTGTTGGCCTTCAGGTCGGGATAGTTTTCGGCGACGGCGAAGAGCGTCTTCAAGGCGCCGGTCATCATGTTATCAGCCTGCATCTTGTCGGCGGGCGTAGTAGCGCGCATGTAGGCGGTGCGCGCTTCGGTGACCGCTTGCAGCGTCTTCTGCTCGTACTGCATGTAGCCTTTGCAGGTCTCAATCAGCTTGGGCAGTTCGTCGTGGCGCTGCTTGAGGATAACGTCGACGTTGGCAAAC
>CAZTHM010000605.1:0-1703 GCA_964613505.1 uncultured Acidobacteriota bacterium
AGTTACCACGAGTGTGGAACCCCGCGTGGGGGAGCCGGAAAGAGACATCTTTGTACAGAGAGGAAAGGCCCATCTCTTTGCGGCAGCCTGCGAGACCCCGGCTATTTACATCATCCGTTTCAGGCGAGCCGGCAAGAATCCTATGAGGGAGCATCGAAATTGAATCGGCTTCTCGTTGAGCCGGACGCAGTTGAACCCGCCGAGGCTCGCCCCGCGAGCGGGGTGCTGCGGCTGACCGGCGCGCGGGTGGCGCTTGACGCGCGGACCGCTGTGCCGGCGGACGTCGTCATCGAGCATGGCCGCGTGCGCGAGTTGCTCCCGCAACCGGCGCGCCGGTCGCGTTTCGCTTCGGCGGCGGAATCAACCGTCGATCTCTCCGGTTACCTGCTGCTTCCCGGTCTGATCAATGCCCACGATCACCTGGAATTCAACCTTTTCCCGCGCTTGGGAAACGGCCCCTACGCGAATTTCCGCGAGTGGGCCGGCGACATCTTTCGGCCCGACGCTCCCCCGGTGCGCGAACACCTCGCCGTGCCTAAGCTGGTGCGGCTCTGGTGGGGGGCGATCAAAAACCTGCTCTGCGGCGTGACCACGGTTTGCCATCACAATCCCTACGATCACGAAGTGTTCGGCGGGGACTTTCCGGTCCGCGTCGTGAGCCGCTACGGCTGGGCACACTCGCTGGCGTTGGAGAGAAATATCGCGGTGCGATTTCGCGCCACGCCCGAAGACTCTCCCTTTTTGATTCACCTGGGAGAAGGGACGGACGCGGCGAGCGCGCGCGAAATCTTCGAACTCGACCGCCTGGGCGCGCTCGATTCGCGCACCGTCATCATCCACGGAGTCGGCCTCCAGCCGGCGGGGCGAGCTCTGGTCGAAGCGCGCGGCGCGGCGCTGGTCTGGTGCCCCAGCTCGAACCTGTTCACGCTGGGCAGGACGCTCGGCCAGGAAGAACTCCGCCAGCACCGGCGCGTGGCGCTGGGCAGCGATTCCGCCCTGACCGGCGCGGGCGACCTGCTGGACGAAATGCGCGCCGCACAGAAGGCTACAGGAGTGGGCTCAGACGAGCTCTACCGGATGGTTACCGACGGCGCGGCCGGCGTGTTGCGACGGCGCGATGGCGAAGGCGCCTTGCAACCCGGCGGGGTGGGGGATTTGATCGCGGTGCCGGATGCGGGACAGTCGCCGGCCGACACGTTGACCGCTTCCAGTTTTCGGGAAGTCGAGTTGACGGTTGTGGCCGGAAAGCCACACATGCTTTCTGAGGACATGCTAAGTCGTTTGTCTATAGAGACTTGGGAGAGGTTCGAGAGGCTTGATATCGAGGGCTTGGTGCGCTGGGTTCGGGCCCCAATCGCCCAACTGCTCACCGAGGTCGAAACCCGCTTGCCGGCTGCCGTCCGACTGGTCGGTAGGTTAGTGAGGCCGGCATGACCACCTCTCCGGTGTCACTTTCGAGTGGAACGACCCACCACGGGATTCATCACCTTGACTCGCTGCCGATTCTAGTCCTCTTCCCTCACAGCCGCTGCAACTGCCGCTGCCTGATGTGCCACATCTGGAAGATCCGCCAGGCGCGCGAGATCACCGCGGCGGATCTCGAGCCTCACCTGGAATCGCTGCGCGCGCTTCAGGTGCGGTGGGTCGTCTTCTCGGGTGGCGAGCCGCTGATGCACTCCGACCTCGGCCCGCTCGCCGGCGCA
>CAZTHM010000606.1:0-1699 GCA_964613505.1 uncultured Acidobacteriota bacterium
CCCACTTTCCATCGGCTCAGTTCGACGGCCTTTTGCGCGTGTTCGAGCGCCGCGCCCGGATTCCGAAACTTCTCGTCATCGCAAGTGGCATAGAGCCAGCCGAGGTTGTTGTGAGCGGCGGCGTCGTTGGGGTTCAACTTCAGCGCCGCCTCATAGTGCCGGACGGCATCTTCGTAGAACTCCTCTTCGTTATAGAGGTCCGCAATCGCGCGCTGGCCGTCTGCGGTGTCGAGCTCGTCCCCGACCAGCTCCTCGAACAGTTTCCGAGCCTTGGCCACTTCGCCTTGCCGGCGGTAGGCTCTCGCCAGTCCCATCTGCGCGCGCGACGAGATCGGGCTCAAGCGGCGGGCTTCCTGGAACTCGCGGATCGCGTCCGGAATCCGGTTCTGGCTCAGGTAGAGCGCTCCCAGTTCCTCGTGCGGGCGCTCGTCGCTCGGCGCCACGCGGAAACCTTCGCGGATACGTTCCAGGGCTTCGTCCGCCTTGCCCGTAGCGCGAAGCCGCACGCTTTCCGCCATCAGCCGCGCCACCACTCGAGAGGTTCGGTAGTGGCCGATGCCCGCCGCCATCGCCAAAACTACAACGGTGATGGGGACAAGAACGGCCGATTGCGAGGATTTCTCCTCGACCGTTCCCGGAACCCATTCGATTCCCGGCGGAGCAAGAACCGCGCTCAGCAACATGCCGGTGATGAGGCCGCCCAGATGTCCCCAATTGTCGATCCCCCGGACGGAGTATCCCAGAAGCAGATTGAGAACAATCAGGGGCAAAATTCCTCCCCCAAACGACTTCCGCCAGCGTCGAGGGACGGCCGCGCGATGCAGGTAACCCGTGGTCAGCATGGCGCCGGCGATTCCGAAAATTGCGCCCGACGCGCCCGCCGCCACGGCCGCCGAAAACTTCATGGAGAGGAACGAACTGCCGATTCCGCACGCCACATAGAGCAACCCATAACGCCCATAGCCGTAAACGCTTTCCAGGATGCGGCCCAGAACCACCAGTCCAATGCTGTTGAGAATCAAATGCGGGAGACCGATGTGAAGGAACATCGGCATGACGAGCCGCCAGTATTCCCCGCGCTGGATGTAGGGCCCGTAGGAGGCGCCGAAGTTAAGCAGGACGGCGGGGTTCTTCGATCCGCCACTCAATTCCATGAGGGCGTAAAGGACCACGTTCAGTCCCAGGAAGACAAACGTGGCGATGGGAGCGTACCGCCGGTGGATGGTGAGCGCTTCCGGCGGAATGCTTCCGATGAGGATGGGCGGTTCGGACATGTTTAAGAACAGTGACGAGTGATGAGTGACAAGCAAGAGGGGTCAAAAGTTCAAAGTTTAAAGTCGAAAGGCCTGTCGGTGCCTCGCTTTGAACTTTCAACTTTCAACTTTGAACTTCTTTCACGCTCGTCACTCGTCACTCGTCACTGCCTCATAATAGCTTTCGCCCGCGCAACTACGGCAGAGGACGCGATTGCCCGCGCGCCGTTCGCGCCCATCGTTGATGCCTTCGCCGCACTGCTCGCAGGGGACGCGCGAGCGAGGCCGCCCGGGCAAATCTTCCGGCGGCAGCTTGACCTTGACGCGCTGGAGGGCGAACAAATCCTCGTCGGGCATCACCTTGTAAGCTTCGAGCTGTTGCTTCGAAGCATCGCCCAACTCGGGAAACATTTCTTTCGCTTTGGCGCGCGAATCGTCGCGGGCCA
>CAZTHM010000607.1:0-1695 GCA_964613505.1 uncultured Acidobacteriota bacterium
CAATGTCAGGATGCTTTCGAGGTTGTCCTGGACGGAGTTGATAAAGCAGGCTGAGCACTGCGGGTGACGGTAGGCCTCGGTCTCCTTCTTGATGCCGCCCGTAGCGGGGTCCCAATACCAGCCCCCGCCTTCCGACGAGCGGTGATATTTGTGCCACAAGCCGCAATTGAACCAAACCGGCGAGTTGAACGCCGCCTTCTGGCGGACCAGCAAGTGGAGCAGTTCGTCGTGGAAGTTGCGCGCGTCTTCCTCGGTGCGGAAGTAGCCGCCCTCGATCCCCCATTGCGCGATGGTGTCGGCGACGCGGCTGATGAGTTGCTTGACGCTCGACTCGCGCTCGGGTGAGCCGAGCTTGCCGTGGAAATACTTCGACGCCACGATGTTGGTGGCCGTCTGAGACCAGTCCTTGGGCACTTCCACGTTGCGCTGCTCGAAGATCGTCTGCCCCTTCTCGTTCTGGAGCGAGGCGGTGCGCATTTCCCATTCGATTTCATCAAGAGGATGAGTGCCGGGTTTGGTAAAAAGGCGTCTTACCGTAATTCCGTGCTTGGTAGTGCTTTCCGCGCTGGGCGTAAAACTGGTTGTTGTAGACAATAGCTCCCGCTCCGCCATGCTTTCCTCCGCTCAGTGACGACTGGCGCTGGGCCCCTCAATTGTGCGGTGTGTGCTCGTCCTGGCTAACGCCGGATTCGAACCGACCGTTCGGTCCGTCCCCTCACGCGCTCCCGACCGGTCCCGCAGCGTCTGCTTGTTATTTATCCCCAGCGTGTAGGCTTGTCAAGGGAAAACTACTAGGGTTGGTAGTTTTTTTTGTGGAAACCCCAAGATGTTGTGGAAAACCATTGATTTCTGTGGGAAAGCCGCCCTACCGGGCGGTCGGAAGGCGTCTGCCGCCTTTTCAGAAGAGTTGGTAGCAGGGTAGCGCCGGCGTGGGACTTGGCTCCGCGTGTTTCTGTCCCCTTCGAACGGGGGCGCCGCCCACTGGCCGGGAGAAGCGTTCTCCCCTGATCGCGGGAACTGGCGGGCGACACGGCTCCACCACACTTGGATTGCGTCGTGCCCGGAGACGGTTCTAGTCGTGTGAGCTAGCTGGGAAGAGGAACCTTGAGGTTGTACTTGGTCAGCGACTTGACCAGGTTGGCCTCCACGGCCTGTTTTTCCAACCCGCGGGCGATGGCGATTTCGTCCACCAGCAACGCCCAGGCCCGGTCCATCATGCGCTTCTCGCGGAAGGAGAGCGGCTTGGCCTGATTCAGCAGCAGCAGGCTTTTGAGCACTTCCGCCACGTGCTGCAGCGACCCGGTCCGCATCTTCTCGGAGTTTTCCTTGAAGCGGCCCTTCCAGTCCTGCGGCGCCTTGACGTGGCCCTTCTGGAGGTAGTCCAGAATGATGCCGATCTCGCGGGTTTTGGACACGCGACGCAGGCCGACGTTCATGACGTTGCTCGTCGGCACCATGACGCGCAGGCTGCTGGCATTGAGCTTGAGGAGATAAAACATCTCCGGCTCGCCGGTGAGGTTGCGGCTGGAGACTTGTTCGATGATTCCGACCCCTTGGTTGGGATAAACAACCTTGTCCCCGATCTGAAAGTCCATAGGGCTCCTTAGGTGGGAGGGTAGACTGAAATATCAGCATAGGCGGAATCCCGAGCAAAGTCAAGCTCTTTCAAGGCGTTGGGGAATGTAAAGGCTTTCG
>CAZTHM010000608.1:0-1695 GCA_964613505.1 uncultured Acidobacteriota bacterium
TGCCGCCCTCCCGATTTCATCGGGACAAGTTCCGGGCGGCGCTACGGTGATCCCCCGCTCAGTTCGCGCAGCAGCCAAGCTTTGGCGAGCTTCCAATCGCGCATCACCGTCTCGGGCGAAACTTTCAGCACTTCGGCCGTTTCCTGCACGCTCAGTCCTCCGAAGTAGCGCAGCTCCACCACGCGACTCTTCCGCTCGTCCACGGCGGCCAGCCGGTTGAGCGCGTCATCCAGCGCCACCAGATCGGCGCGCGGCTTCTGAGAAACTTCCGGTACTTCATCGAGAGATACCGGTTGGGCGCCGCCGCCGCGCTTGGCGTATTGGCGGGCCCGCGCGTAATCGGTCAAGATGCGACGCATCATCTGCGCGGAGACGTCGAAGAAGTGAACGCGGTCCTGCCAGCGCATCTCCCGCGCCTTCGCCAGCCGCAGGTAAACTTCGTTCACCAGGGCCGTGGTCTGAAGGGTGTGGCCGGGCCGTTCGCGCGCCATGTAACGGTGCGCCGCCCGGCGCAATTCCTTGTAAACGAGCGGCGTCAACTTATCGAGCGCCGCCTGATTCCCGTCGCCCCAGGCTCGGAGCAGTTGCGTGATGTCGTCTGCTGGTGGCCCCACGTCGACCTCTGGCCCTTGTCGACTTACGGGTTGTTGACCCTGAGATTATCACACCCGTCCAACCCTTTCCACCGGCTGAATTGCGGGGGGCGAGAATATTTTCGCTCCCTTTACAGTTTTCGCCGGCGGTTCTCGCTTTCACCAATAGAGGCGGAAAAGAGCCGCGAAGGCAATCCGCCAATTCATTACGGAGGTGAGTTATGAAGATGACCCGAAGTTTCACGTTGGTTCGATTGGTTTTCCTCGCGCTTCTGGCCACAGTGGTTTCCGCCGGGCTGCTCAGCGCGCAGGACGTCCAGGGCACATTCACGTTGCCGTTTGAGGCGAAGTGGGGACTGGCCACCCTGCCGCCCGGCGATTACTCCTTCACACTTGACACCAGCGGTTCCGGAATAAAGATCGCGACGGTCCGTCAAGGGCAGCGCACCGTGGCCATGATCATGGCCAACGCTGGGCTCACGCGGGGTAAAGCGGCGGGTCCCAGCGCGCTGATCATTGTGCGCCGCGGAAGAACCAGATTCGTCCGCGCTCTCTGCTTGGCAGAAGTGGGGACGACTCTGGAGTACATGCCACCTGAAGCCGAAAGGCAGATGCTCGCTCAAACACCGGAGCTCATCCAGCGCATTCCGCTTTCGGTGAGCGGCAAGTGAGGGTGTGTCCTGTGTTGGAAAGTCCAAGGGCGAGCGCTTCCGACCGGCCAAATAGCCGGATGACCGCTCGCCCTTGCTTCTTCATTTTGCCGAACCTCACGGCGCGTTCTCCGTCAGCTGAGGGCCGAAGGGTCGTTCCGCTACCGCCACACGTTAAGCTATCTATATAGGCTACACATCGAGAAGTGTGGCATTTTGCCACACTGCGCGCGCATTCTCAGGATTGAAATAAAGTTAGATAACCTGCGTAATATCAACAACTTACGATTAGAGTCTCAACGCATTGAGCGAGAATTTTGAGACCAGTGAGACAGATGAGAATCGGGCGCTGGGATTTCAGCAGGCGAGGTCGGCGCGCGTGATCTTGATGCCGTCGAGCGGGCCGAGGATAGTGAGGGCGATGCGCTCGGTCGCCAGCAGATCGCGCGCCA
>CAZTHM010000609.1:0-1688 GCA_964613505.1 uncultured Acidobacteriota bacterium
CGAAGCCGTGGACCTCTACTGCACCATCGCCAAACGCCTGCTCGTATAAGACAACTTCCACTGCTGCCCTTTGGTTTTCCTTTTTCCTTTTTCTTTTTTCTTTTGTCCTTTTTCCTTTTTCCTTTTTCCTTTTTACTCTTTACTTTTTCCTTTCCCTCCGTGTCTCCGTGGTGAAAAACGACTACACTGACATTCATGCCCGCAGAAGCCACCAACGCCCTGGCGGAAGCCTCCTCTTCCTACCTGCGCTCGGCAATGCACCAGCCCATCCGCTGGTACCAGTGGGGCGAGGAGGCATTCGCCGCCGCCCAGCGCGATAACAAGCCTATTTTGTTGGATATAGGGGCGGTCTGGTGCCACTGGTGCCACGTGATGGACCGCGAATCCTACGAAAACCCGGCCATCGCCGAGCTGGTGAACCGTGAGTTCATCGCCATCAAGGTGGACCGCGACGAGCGCCCCGACATTGACAGCCGCTACCAGGCCGCGGTCTCCGCCCTCAGCGGACAGGGCGGCTGGCCGCTCACCGCCTTCCTCACCTCCGACGGCCGGCCCTTTTTCGGCGGCACCTACTTCCCTCCCGACGAGCGCTGGGGACGCCCCGGCTTCCAGCGAATTCTGGAGTCGATCGCCCTCGCCTATCGCGAGCGCCACGGCGAGGTGATGGAATCCGCCGGGCAGGTGATGAACGTCCTCAGCCACGCCGAGCAGTTCGCCGGACGCTCTGCCGATTTTTCTCCCGCCATCATCGAAAAGATTTCGCAGTCCGCCGTCCGCATGTTCGACACGCAGCACGGCGGCTTCGGCACGGCGCCCAAGTTTCCCCATCCCGCGACCATGGATCTGCTCCTGGATCGCTACGCGCGTTCGGGCGAGGCGAATCTGAAAACCGTGATTGAGGCCACGCTGGAGAAGATGGCGCGCGGCGGAGTCTATGACCAGCTCGCCGGCGGCTTCCATCGCTACTCGGTGGACGAGCGCTGGGTGGTGCCGCACTTCGAGAAGATGTCGTACGACAACTCCGAGCTGCTGAAGAATTACGTGCACGGATACCAGGCGACTGGAAATCCATTTTTCGCACAGGTCGCGCGCGACATCGTACGCTGGATGGACGAGTGGCTCCCCGATCGCGAGCGCGGCGGATTCTTCGCCTCGCAAGACGCCGACATCAACCTGGAGGACGACGGCGACTACTTCACCTGGACGGTGGAAGAAACGCGCGCGGCGCTGACCGAGGAAGAAGCCAAGGTCGTCGAGCTGCACTACGACATCGGCGAAGTCGGCGAGATGCACCACAACGAACGCAAGAACGTTCTGCACGTTCGCGCTTCCATCGAAGACATCGCGGTGCGCATGGGAATAAAACCGGAGCGCGTCCAGACCATCCTCGATTCCGCCAAGAACAAAATGTACGCCGCACGTCTTCAGCGTCCGTCGCCCTACGTGGACAAGACGGTGTACGTCAGTTGGAACGCGTTGTGCATCTCGGCGTATCTCGAAGCCGCACGCGTCCTCGGCTTGGCCGACGCGCGCCGCTTCGCGCTGCGCTCCCTCGACCGCATCCTGGCCGAGGCCTGGGACAACACCCAGGGCCTGCGCCACGTGATCGCCTACTCCGAGGACCGTGTGGGGACGGGCGACTCGCAAGAGTCGCCTGCCCAATCGCGCCGCCCCGTCCCCGGCCTGCT
>CAZTHM010000610.1:0-1688 GCA_964613505.1 uncultured Acidobacteriota bacterium
CTTTTCGGCCGCTCTGCTGCCGGAATTATAACGGGCCTGAGGCCCGCACAGACCAACGCGGCAGCAGAGCTGCCGCACTCCAAAGCGGCGGGCGTAGAACGCCGCTACAGCATTACGCAAACAGCTCCTGCGCGCGGCTTAGACGTGCCGAAACCTCAACTCCGAAGGGGCATTTGACAGTGCAGTTTTCGCAACCTCCGCACCGGACGCCGGCAACGTCCGAGCCCAGCTTCAGGAATTCCTCCCGGCCCAACGCGTACTGGCCGTACCCGTCTGCATAGGTGAGATGGCGGAGGATGTTTGCGACGGGCAGCCCCTTGGCACAAGTCCCCTTGCACTCGCCGCACATGCGGCAATAAAGCGGCGTGATAAAGTCGAGTTGCCGCGCCAGGAGCTTCTCGTCCCCACCCGCGAACGGCTCTTTCATTGCCCTTAGGTTCTCGTCGAGCTGATCCATGTCGGTCATGCTGGGGATGGTGGTGTGGACGCGGGGATTCTTGATCACCCACTTCAGCGCCGCGAGCATCGTGCCTTCTGTCTTGAGCTTGCCATAGAGCGGGTCGCTGGGCTTGATCTTGCGAAAGCCGCCCGCCATCACTTTCATTCCCACCACGCCCATACCGGCTTGGCTCGCGGCCTCGACGGCCGCTCCCATGTCCTTGTCCATGGTGAAGTTGTAAGCCACCAGCACGACGTCGATCTGGCCTTGTTTGGCGAGCCAGGGAAGCAACTCCTGCTGGCCGCTGTGCGTGCTGACGCCGGAGAAGCGGATCTTGCCCTGCCGCTTGGCGACTTGCTGTGCTTCGATCAGTTCGCTCGTAACTTCCGACGGGCCGTCCTTGCCGTGCAGATACCAGATATCCACGTACTCCGTGCCCAGTTCGCGCAGGCTGGTATCGAGATCTTTCAGTGCGCCCTCTTTGCTTCCCGACCCGGACTTGGTGGAGAGCACAATTTCCGTGCGCTTGCGCTTCAGCGCTGCGCCCGCCATGCGCTCGTTGTTGCCGCCCTGGTAGCCGCGCGCGGTGTCGAAGTAATTTATACCGATGTCCGCAGCGCGCTCGATGACGCTTGGATCAGACGTAATCATGCAACCGAAGCCGACGGTAGTGACTCTCAACCCTGTTTTGCCGAGAATCCGGTAGCTGAGTCCGGTGGAGGGTTCGGGCTGCATCTTGGCGCGCGGGCGTTCGGTTTGCTGCCAACTCGTTCCCAGGCCCGCCAGAGGCAGTGCGACGCCGGCGGACAAAAAGTCACGGCGAGAAGATTTCGGTTTCATAGAGACATCTCCGCGATGGCGAGAATATAATTCCCATTCGAAGTGGCATCTTAAATCCGTACGCGGAGTGATGACCAGTGATTTTTTCGCGACGACATTTTATCCGGCTCACAGGGACAGGACTTCTCCTGCCATCGCGCCTGCTCGACGCGCAGCAAGCGCCCGCCACAAAAACTGAAACGGTCCGGCCGTTTCCCACTCGCTCGAGGGTGGCGCTGCTACGCGGCGAGAATCGCCGCAAGAATATCCACGACGCGCTCGCCGCCATCGACGACCAGATTCGTCCCAAGCTGGCGCGTAAGAAGTATGTGATCATCAAACCCAATAACGTCTCGACGGTGAACCCCCTCGCCGCGACCAACGCCGACACGCTGCGCGGCATTCTCGATTACCTCGCGCCGCGCTTCAA
>CAZTHM010000611.1:0-1109 GCA_964613505.1 uncultured Acidobacteriota bacterium
GAAGAAGGCCGTTTCCGCAGCGACCTCTTCTTCCGTATCTCCGCTATAACGCTCAAGCTGCCGCCGCTCCGCGCCCGGCCCCACGATATTCACTTGCTCGCTGACCATTTCGTGCGCGCCTACGCAACGCGTTACGCGCGCGAGACGCCGCGCCTCTCGGGCGAGTTGCTGGCGAAGCTTTCGGCTTATGCTTTTCCGGGGAACGTTCGCGAACTGGAAAGCGAGATGGCGCGCCTGGTGGCCGTGTCACCGCCTGGCGCGACGCTCGGTCCGGAAGCCCTCAACGAGCGCATCCGTGGAACGGCGAGTCAAGCAGAAGCTCCACGCCGCCCCTCGCCGGGGTTGCCGCCCATGCCGCTCGCGGAAATGGAAAAGCAGTTGATCCTCTCTGTCCTCGAGCACACCGGCGGGAACCGCACGCGCGCCGCCGAAATCCTCGGCATCAGCCGCGAAGGCCTGCGCACCAAGATGCAACGACTGGGGATTTCGGACGTATAGGGGCACGTCATGGCCTGCCCGTGCGCCCGGCGCGAGGGATTTCGGACGTGTGGCACGCCATGGCGTGCCCCTACGCCCGGCGCGACCGCAACACCATCACCAGGTTCACCAGGAACAACACGGCCGGCGCCAGGTAGAGCCACACCCAGCTCGGGTTAATTAGGCGGAACGCATCTTCCATCGCTCCGCCCCCATGCACGCCGTAGGCAGCACTCAGGTTGGGCGTCCCATTGGCCGTGATGATGTAGGGCGTTGAATGCCACACGGCGACGTCTTGAAGCACAAGATAGCAACAGGCCGCGAGCGCCAGCCCGCCGAAATATCCCCAGGCAAGCGATGTCCCCGGAAACAAGATCTCCCAAACGACCTGCCTCTTCCCCGGAGGCTGCGTGACCTCAATCACCACGACCTGGAAAACAATGTAGGGAATATTCGCCAACTCCATCAGAATCTCTCCTTCGTGGAGGTACTGGTCACACGCTACCCGGCCAGTCTTCCTACCTCAGCAAACCCGCCAAAGAAACCTCGGAACAGCGCCCTCAAGAAGATTTGCCTTGCCGAACCGCCGAGCATCGCATTCACAAAGCGGTCGCTTCTTGGCGGAGCGAGCA
>CAZTHM010000611.1:1119-1687 GCA_964613505.1 uncultured Acidobacteriota bacterium
TCTCCCCAAGAGTTGGTCGACAGCTTGGACGCGGACGCGTCCCAGGGGTCCAAGGTATCAATGACCTGTTCGGACATCATGGCGTTCATCGCGATCTGCACCGAGTGGGCCTCCTGGTCCTTGCCGGCGTCTTTCAGCATGACCCCCAGGTTGTTCCAGCTTTCCGCGAATTGTGGCAGGGCACGGTAGAGCCGCTCGGCCTTTTCCGTCTCTCCACTTTCCTGATAGGAATAAGCCAGGAGCCAGTCGCGGTCCGCACCGGCTGGAATGTGGTTCTCGAGCCACGCCTGGGTGGGCAACCCCGCGAAGCTGCCCGTAGAACCGGAGAAAGGCGCGGAACTCATGCGTAAGATCGCCGAGACGTACGATGTCGCCACACCAACTCCAAACCAGACGACAAGCGCGATGGTCAGGAAGGCGATGCGCTCGCGCGGGCTCCAATAGACGGTGTTGAGCCACGCGAAGCCCGGCCTGAGCCCCGCGCCTGCCTCCGCCCGCCGCCGCCGAGGCCAATCGAGCACGTAGAGGATGAGGAGATAACGCAGGGCGAGGGCAATGGCAGGATAAA
>CAZTHM010000612.1:0-1670 GCA_964613505.1 uncultured Acidobacteriota bacterium
GGCGCCCGGAGCTCGACGGCGCTCCGCGCGGCGCGCTGCTGTCCGCCCATCCACTGAGGCTGGCACAGGAATATCAGTGTCAAGGAAGCGGCTATTGCCCACACACGCGATTGGAATCGCACGGCTCAGTCCTCCGTAGGAAATACGGCTCGTAAGTTCGCGCCATCATAGCACGGCGGGGCACACTGCGCAGCGCGAGCCTGTGCAGTCGAAAACGCGGCAGGGCGCTCGCGCCGTGCTAGAATCAGCGCCTCGCAAGCACGACTATTTTTCCGTCCCCAGGTGGCGCGATGAAAATCACCGGTGTCGAAACGCTTTACCTCCGGCAATCCGATGTGAAGGAACAGTGTGACAGCGGCCAAGACGCGCTGATCGTTAGAGTGACTACCGACGCCGGCATCACCGGCATCGGCGAGGTGGATTCGTCGCCCATGGCCGTGAAGGGCGCGATCGATGGCCCGTTCTCTCACACCACGGCCACGGGCCTGAAGCACGTGGTGATGGGCGAGGACCCGCTCCAGACCGAATACCTCTGGTACAAAATGTATCGCGCCAACATTTACGCCGGGCGGCGCGGCGTCGGCATTCACGCCATGAGCGGCATCGACATGGCGCTCTGGGACATCAAGGGCAAGGCGCTCGGGCTTCCGGTTTGGAAGCTGCTGGGCGGAGGGTTTCACAAAAAGTTGCGGTGTTATGCGAGCTCGCTCTTTGGCGCGACGCCCGAAGCCACCCATGATCTGGCGCGACGCTACCGCGACAAAGGATTCAACGCTGTCAAATTCGGTTGGGATCCGATGGGCCGCGACGCGAAGACGGACGTTGACCTGGTGCGGCAAGGTCGCGAGGGCTTGGGCGACGACGCCGACTTGCTGATCGACGCCGGCCTGGTCTGGGACGCGAAGACGGCGCTGCAGCGCGCCCGCGCCTTTGAAGAGTTCGGCATCTTCTGGCTGGAAGAACCGCTCCGCCCCGACGATTACGAAGGCTATCGCAAGCTTTCCGAAGCAACCCCACTCCGCATCGCGGCCGGCGAAGAGGAGAGCAATCGCCTTTCCTTTCTCGAATTGATGGACAAGGGGAAAATCGACGTCGTGCAGATCGATTTGACGCGATGCGGCGGCTTTACGGAGGCGATGAAGATAGCGAGTCTGGCGCACGACCGCGGCCTGGTCGTGGCCAACCATGGCTTCACGACCTACATCAACGTCACGGCGGCGCTGCATTTTCTCAATTCGATTCCCAATGCCCTCATCGTCGAGTTCGTGGCGGAAGAGGAAACCACGCTGCGCGAGAAGATCACGAAACAGAAACTCCGCGCTGTCGATAGCTACCTCAGCATCCCCGACGCGCCGGGTTTGGGGATCGATCTCGACGAAGAGGGCATCGCCAAATTCCGCGTGGCGTAGAGGCGACTTCACGTCGCCACCGCGATATGCCGCTGGCGCCACGACCTGTGCATGGCGGCATGAAGCCGCCTCTACATTTCGTCCCTGATCCGTCGCATAATATCCTCGCCCTCGCGAAGGCCATGCCTGCGAACCTCAGCCCGGAATACCTGCAAGCGGAGCAGCGCTTCAGGAGCGCCAAGACCACCGAGGAAAAGGTCGAGGCGCTGGCAGAGATGCAAGCTACCATCCCCAAGCACAAGGGGACGGAGAAGATGCAGG
>CAZTHM010000613.1:0-1667 GCA_964613505.1 uncultured Acidobacteriota bacterium
GCGGGGAAGTGGTTCCGTACTTCTTATGATAGGAGAGGACCTGGCGCTCGGGGGGCCCTGCCGGAAGGCGGCCAAGGGCAGTTCCGCCACCGGCGCATGATACGCTATCTATGTCGGCTACACATCGAAAAGTGTGGCATTTTGCCCCACCGCGCGCGCATCCTCAGGATTGAAATGGAATGATATAACCTGTGTACTTTCAACAACTTACACTTTCAGCTTCGACGCATTGAGTGAAGAATTCGAGACCAGTGAGACAGATGAGAATTGGGCGCTCCTCGCACGGCGGCTACTTAAACCTCTGGCGGAATTTCAGCTCGACCCCCAGGATTCCATTCTGGTCCCGCAAACCCAGCAGCGAGATCCGGTCGCTGATATTCCACTCAAACTGGATGATGCGCTGTTGTGATGTCGTGGTGGTCGTCACGTAAGTCAGCGTGAGATCGCGCGTCATTTGCTGCTCGACGGTGACTCGGGCGCCGCCGGCGGTGTAGCCGAGTCCGCCGATATTGGGATCGATCTTAATCCGGCTGACCCCGAACAAGCGCTGGATTCGCCCGGAAACCTGAGTGGAAAGGGCCTGTGATAGCAGCGCGCTGGCGCCCACGGTTTGTACGGGCTGGTTGGTCTGCGTCGCCATCTCTTCCTCCTGGCTGGCGTAGCCGAATGCCAGGAGCGAGACAATGTCAGAGGTCGGGAGCGGCGGATCGGAGCGGTAGGAAATCCTGAGGCGTTCGAGAGGGCCGGCGACATTGACGGTCAGGTCGTAGCGTTGCACTCGCGTGCGGGCTTCGATGTCGAAGACCGGCTGGGTGCGATAGGGATTGGTCAGATTGATGTAACCATGGTCGAGCTTGTAGCGATTGCCGCGGAACACCACCTCACCGCTGATGATCTGGAGGGTTCCAATCTGGACGGGATTGGCGAGCGTTCCCTGGAGGTGCATGTCAATTTCTGCCAACAGGCGTAGGTCGTGGGTTTCGAACCTTACCGCCGGAGCGGAACTGACCTGGACGTCGAGTCGAACCCGGGGAGCGAAAGGCGAAGCCAACGCCGGAGGTTTCACACCCGTGGTGGCCGCGGCTGCCCCGAGGCGGGCCAGCCAATTGAAGTTTTCCCCGGGAGAAATCTGGCGCACGATCAGCTCGCCGCCGATCTGCGCCCGCTCCGGGCTGCCCGTGAGTTTCAAATTCCCATCCAGGACGGATGTCAGATCGATGGGGTAGCGAATCCGGACTTGGGCGAGTGCCGCCTCGAGGTTGAATCGGGGAGAATCCGCAAACGTCACGAAGCCCGAGAGGACCACCGCGCCCCCGCCGCTCGTTCCGCGCAACGACCGGAACGTGGCACGATCTCCATCCAAAGCGACTTCGCCTGCCAGCCCCGTCAGGCGGAAGGGAAAATCGGCGTAGCTCAAATTCGAGTCGCGGACGTTGAGCGCTCCGTAGAGCAACGGATGTTCCGGACTGCCGCTCACTCGCAACTTCACCTCGGACCGGCCCGAAGCCTGGAGGCCGGGGTCAAGGATGCTGAGAATCGTCGCGTCGGTCCGCCCCTCGGCTGTCAGGGAGAGTGACGGCGCTGGACCCAATTGAATCGAACCTTCAACTTCCAGGTCCGTGGAGGGACCGCTCACCCGAAATCGGGTCGCGGTCAATCGGCGGTTC
>CAZTHM010000614.1:0-1664 GCA_964613505.1 uncultured Acidobacteriota bacterium
TTCGCAACGAGCGCCGCAACTCCGACGGCACGACGACTTACAACTTCTACCAGGAAGACGTTCACGACTTCGCCTGGACGGCCAGCCCGCACTTCCTCAAGCTTACGCGCAGGTTCGATTGGGGGAAGGAAGTAAGATCCGACGAACTCGTCACCTGGACCAAGATCCTGAATTTGCCCGCCGAGCAGGTGGCATTGCGCGACGTCAGCGTGACGCTGCTCCTCCAGCCCAGCCATCGCAGCCTCGAAGAGCGATACTTCCGCGCCACGTTCAATGCGTTGAAATATTTTGGATTGTGGTACGGCCAGTATCCCTACGACACCCTGACAGTGGTTGACCCGGCGCGCAATTCCGGCAGCGGTGGGATGGAGTATCCCACGCTCATTACCGGCGGGACTTACTTCTGGCCCGGCGATCGCACCTTCGAGCCGGAAGGCGTGACCGTCCACGAATTCGGCCACCAGTTCTGGTACGCGCTGGTGGGCAACAACGAGTTCGAGGAAGCGTTTCTCGACGAGGGCTTCAACACTTATTCGACCGGCAAGGTCCTCGAAACCGCTTACGGCGCCGAGTGCGAGTATCGCCGCATTCTCGGCGTACCCGTTCCCGTGCTGCCATGGCTTTACGTTCCCGTTCCGTCGTTCCCTTTTGCCGGGGTCAACAACCTTCCGCTCGGCCCCTACTTCTCCTACGTGCAGGTTCCGGAGCGCGCGGTCAACCGCCGATACTATCTTTCTCACGCCAAGGACGATGAGCTGGTGAGAAACGGTTGGGAATATCTAAGCGGGTCGAGCTATAGCGTGAATTCCTACGGTCGCGTGGGGCTGACCCTGCGCACGCTGGAGAACTATCTGGGCAGCGAAACCATGGCGCGCGTGATGCGCACCTACCATCAACGCTGGCGGTACCGCCATCCCACGGCCCAGGATTTCTTCGACACCGTCAATGAAGTCGCGGGCCGCAACATGGATTGGTTCTTCCAGCAATTCTTCTACGGCTCCAACGTGGTGGACTACGCGGTCGCGAACGTTGTCTCAATTCCCATCGAAGGGAAGGTCGGCATATACGATGAGGGCGGAAAGAAAACTCCCTACCTCGACGAGGCCGCGCGCCAGGCCCTCGAAAAGAGCCAAAACAAGCGCTATCGCTCGACCATCATCGTGCGCCGGCTGGGCGAGGTTACTGCGCCGGTGGACGTCATCATCCGCTTCAAAGATGGCGAAGTGGTCCGCGAGCAGTGGGACGGAAAATATCGGTGGGCCAAGTTTGTTTACGAAAGATCGTCCGAGGTGGCGTCCGCCGAAGTCGACCCGACCCACAAGCTCGTAATGGATACGAATTACACCAACAACAGCCGCGCCGCCAAGGAAGACAATGGCGCCGCGGCGCGGTGGTACGTGCGTTGGATTTTCTGGCTGGAGAACTTGCTGCTGGCAGCGAGCTTCTTCAGCTGATTCTTGCGGAGGCACGTAGCGCAACCGATTGCATTCTGGAGGAAGTCGATGAGTCCAGTTTCAGCGCTCAAGCAAGGCTTCAGCATGGCGATGCGCGCCCGGCCGGCGGTCTGGGTTCTTCTGCTGGTGAACCTCGGCCTGGCGGCGCTGGCGGGGTTACCTCTGTACCGTGGCATCTTGCGCTTCACCGGGCACAGCCTGATGAGTCAG
>CAZTHM010000615.1:0-1663 GCA_964613505.1 uncultured Acidobacteriota bacterium
GCTCAATTCTCTGGGGTTCGAGGAAGTCCGCATCCTGGAACGCTTCGATTGCTTCCGCGCCACCACCAAGGAAGCTACAGCCCGGAAATACGGCGTGCATGGCGCCAATGTCTTCGCCCGGAAACCGCAGACGGGTCTGAATGCCGGCTAGGGACGGAACCGAGTAGGCCGGTAGGCTTCGATCGACCGGGACGTAGACCCCTTTAGCACCAGATCTGAAATCACTTCCCCGGTGATGGGCGCGAGCAGGATGCCGTTGCGGAAATGGCCGGTGGCGAAATAGAGATTGGAAATCTCGCCGCAGCCGAGGATCGGCAGATGGTCGGCGGTGTCGGGCCGCAAGCCCGACCAGGCGCGGCGGAACTTGAGATCTTTTACAAACGGCGCGATCCGCGCCACGCCTTCGAGAATTGAGCGCAGTCCCTCGCCGGTCACAGCCTTGTCGAAGCCGATATATTCCGCCGTCGTTCCCGCCAAAATGCGTCGCGCGGCTCGCGGCACCAGGTAGTGATGGCCGGCGCGCACCACGCAGGGCAAATCCTCCGCGGCGTCGAATTCCATCATCTGCCCGTGGCAAGGTTCCATGCGCAGCGTGATGCCAAGCGGCGCCACGAGCTCGCTCGACCAGCATCCCGCCGCCAGCACGAAATGCCCGGCGGATAAGGTGGAGGCGCCGCCCGCGGTGTACGCGGCCTGGACGCTTTCCACGCGCCCGGCATGCAGGTCCAGCTTGGTTACGGGGCGCCCGGAGCAAAACGTGACTCCCAAGCGGCGGCAGGCTTTGATGGCGGCGTGCGTCAACTGCTCGTTGTCAATCCAGTGGTCGCCGGGAATGAAGAGACCAGCGCGAATCTTGCTCGAAAGGCCTTTGACGCGCGCGTGAATGGCCTGAGAATCTCGATCGGCAAGCTCAGTCCCGACTGCACGCTGTGAACCTCTTCGAGTTGACGGCACTCGCTTTCGCTGATACCCACGAGCATCGTCCCGTCGCGGCGGTAACCGACGCTCTCCCCGCTCAGTTCCTCGATCTCGGCGACGAAGTCGGGATAGAGGTCGCGGCTCGCCGCGCAAAACTCGAAGAAGGCGTCGGGATTCACCATCTCGCCCTGCGGCGCGAGCATCCCCGCCGCCGCTGTGCTGGCCTCCGCGCCGGGGTTGCCGCGGTCGAGCACGCACACGCGCAGCTTGTCTTTCGCCAGGCGCAGCGCCACCGCGCAGCCAATCAGCCCGCCGCCGATCACGATGACGTCTGCCGTCCGCGACGAGTTTGAATCACCAGCCATGTCTCCTCAATTCCTCGCTGAGTCGTTATCCAATTTCAGCTATGCAACATTGGCAGTCAAGCGATTTGTCGAGTGCGCCATCTGCTACGTACGCGGCCTGTCCGTGGATCGCAAGACACAATTGAAGATGTGGCATAATGATTTCCTGTTCCTGATGATGTGAACGTTGCGCGCCGCTTGGACCGTAGGCCGGGAATCGCGCGCCAGCTTGAGGAGAGACGATTGCCCTGTCCCATCTGCCAGAAACGCCCGCCCAAACGCTATTGTCCGTCCAAGGCGGACAACATCTGCGCGGTCTGTTGCGGCACTGAGCGCGAGGTGACGATCGACTGCCCCGCGGACTGCTCGTACCTCGTGGCGAGCCGCAAGTACGATCTGGA
>CAZTHM010000616.1:0-1656 GCA_964613505.1 uncultured Acidobacteriota bacterium
GCCTTGGCCATGGCCGGCATGGTGTTGGGCGCCATGCGGTGCCACGAGGAGACGCAAACGTCCACACCATTGGCCAGGGCCTCCGCGCCCAGATACTTCCCCCACTGCCACGCGAGCAAGTAGACCTCGATGGGATTCTTGAGGGGGCTGACGCCCACCTCGCCGTAGCCGCGGAAAACAATCGGGCGGATGTAGCAGTGTTGCGCCTTGTTGACGCGCACGAGCTCGACCATCGCCTTCTGCAGTTGCTCGCGGGAGTAATCGAGCTCCATGCGGTAAATCTTCGAGGAATTCACCAAGCGGTCCGTGTGCTCTTTCAAACGAAAGATGGCGGGGCCCTGCGGCGTCTCGTAGCAGCGAATACCTTCGAAGAGGCACGACGCGTAGCTGACGACGTGCGAGGCCACGTGAATTGTGGCGTCATTCCAGGGGATGAATTTTCCGTTGTGCCAAACCTGTTCGTAGTAGGCGATGGACATGAGTTCTACACCGTCCGTTCAGTAAAGATAATCGGCAGCCGTCGTCCTCACTTTGAGCAAGGGCGCGCTCGCCCAGGACAAGAATTATATCACGACGGTTTTTCGCGCCTTCCCCAAACGCATTGCGCGCCCGCATTGTCTCTCGCGATTCTGAGGCTGTTGGACTGAGCCGGCTAACGGCCTCGCGCTGGCGACGAACGTCGGTTCAACTCTCAAAACAACCTGCTCTGCGAGTTGGTACCGAAGTGCCAAGTACCTTGGGCCTATGGTCAAGTCAGAGGCGGGAATGATATTCATCAGGGCAGAGGATCGGTGAAAGAGCGCCGAGACTCAGGGCGAGATTGATCAACTAGGCGCACGAGATGGCTCCGGTCGGATGCGACTCGCGAGCCTGGTGCAGGACATTGCGCCGCAGGGCAGGCGATGGCCAGACGCGCGGACGCTGGTGGTCCTTCCGAGGGCACGCAAACCTCTCCCCCCGGGTTGGATGCCGGCCCGAGACAATTCGGCGGGGCCGGCACCAGGCAGAAAAAAATCTTATGGAGGCAACAAAAATATTTCTCTTGCATCTATTCTAAGTGTAGTGGATATTGTTCCACTACGTGGGGTGTGGTGGGGGCTAGTCATATGGCTTTCATCCGCAAACGCGGGAACTCTTACTACCTGGTGCACAGCGTGCGCAAGAAGGGCCGCGTGCAGCAGCTTCACCTGGCCTGTCTGGGACGCCGCCCCCGCATCTCGGAAGAAATCATCGAAGGCGTTTCCTCCAAGCATCCTTTCGTGCGCGTCGATTGGAAGGAGCTGAAGGAGAAGGCCGGGCACGAGCTCGTGCAGCCTTTCCAGAACGACGCGCAATACCTCAAGGATCTCCTCGCTTCGGTTCGTAACCTTCATCTCGACATCGCGGACTTACACCTACCTGTCCTGGAAATGACGCAAGACCGAGAGCTCACGGCGCAACTGGTCTCGGGGCTCAAGCTGCTCCGGGGAACATTGGACGTCAAGCTGGCACAGCTCCGCAAGGGAGGCGCTCCGTCCTACAAAAACTAGGGCGGGGGGGAGGACTACGATGGGAACGCGTCAAACCGTGCTCGACCCGACAATGAACAGTGCCGAAGTGCGGGACTTTGAGGCCGGCCTGCGCCGGCGAGTGGTGGGCCAGGACCGGGCCGTCTCC
>CAZTHM010000617.1:0-1638 GCA_964613505.1 uncultured Acidobacteriota bacterium
CAGCTTCTGCTCGCGCAACTCGAGTTGCTGGTCGAGCGCGAGGATTACCTCTTCAAACTTCTCGAGCAGCGCGTGCGCTTTCAATTTCGGAATGAGGAAGGAGAGCACAGCGCGAGCGTGGGAATTCCTTTCGGCTCGGCGGTGGCGTGCCTGCTGGCGAATATATATCTCACCGGCCTCGACCGCGAGATTGAGGGGATTTCAGGAATTGACTACTTTCGTTACGCCGACGATATTCTGATTCTCTCGCGCGACCGCCGTGCCGCGCTCGCGGCCAGGGAGCGGCTGGAGGACGGCCTGGCGCGCCTGCGCTTGGAAGTGAAGAGCAGCCACTCCCATGATCTCGTCGTCGCGAGCGAAGCGACGGGCGATGCCGATTTCATGCCGGCGCGCGAGTTCCGGCATTTGGGCTTGCAGTTTCGCGCCGGAGGCGGCGTCGGGCTTTCGCGCGACAAGTCCCGCAAGATCCAGAATCTTTTTCGCTTCGCTTTTCGCCGCGCGCGGCGGCGCTGGCGCAAGCTGGCGGATGCCGCGGACCGGGCGCGTGCGGTCGTCGCCATTGCCGCCGAGACCGCAGAGCGAGGCGTGCGCAACGTCGCCATTCTCGACTACTATCTGCGCCACGTGGACGACGAGGCGCAACTCGCCCGCGTCGACCGCTGGCTGGCCGAGGAGGTTTTGAGCCTGATCTTCGGCGGCCACAAAAAAGGCCACTTCGCGCGGATCAGTTTCGCGGAGTTGCGGGCCATGGGATTGCCATCGCTCGTACACCGGCGACGGCTGATTCGCCGCGGCAAAATCGAGAGTCCGTTTTTCATCTGGCAGAGAGAGAAAGCGACGCGAGCTTTCAGGGGGACGGTTGCCAGTTCGCCCGCTGGCGAACTTCTCTCCATTCCCAGAAGCAGCAGCCCGCGCGGGCCCGTGAGAGAGGGCGGCTGCCTGTCGATGGGTGTTATGGAATAACCTCCGGCTGAAGCCGAGGTTCGTTTGCCCCGACCGTCCCCTTGAAGGCTTGCAGAATGCGGCCGTAGCGCCGGCATCTTGCCGGCCTGTAGCGGCGATCAACCTGTCCCGATGCCATTGATCGGGATGATCGCCGGTTGTGTCGCGGGGCTGTAGCGCCGGCATCTTGCCGGCCTGTAGCGGCGATCAACCTGTCCCGATGCCCTTGATCGGGATGATCGCCGGTTGTGTCGCGGGGCTGTAGCGCCGGGCGACGCCTGCCCCGCTCAGCGGGGACCGGCGAGGATCGGCGGTCATAGACCGCCGCTACAGCAAGTGCCGCCCTGAAGGGCGCCGCTACAGAAAGGACGCTCATCATGGGATTTCTGGATTTTCTGACTGGCAAGACGAACTGCCCCAAGTGTGGGACTCCGGGCGCGAAGAAAGAAGGCAATCAGGTTCGTTGCCTCAATCCCACCTGCGAGTGGTTTGATCAGGGATTGCTACGCGAAGCGTTCGGCGGTCCCGGCCCGCAAGCCTCGGCGGGCCAGCCTGCCGCGCCTCCGCCCAGCGCTCCGGAAAGAGAATCGGCTCGGCCGACGCGGAATCCCGCGGCTGACGCCGCTCCGGGAAAGACCATCACCATTCGCTATCGCAATTTCCGCGGGCAGGACCTTACCTTCACCGCCGACGCCG
>CAZTHM010000618.1:0-1632 GCA_964613505.1 uncultured Acidobacteriota bacterium
AACTTGGCTGGTTCTCTACAGGCGAACCGCACAGCCTGCCGGGCCGCTCAAGGTGATCCCGTTCACCACTACGTCCGGCCAGAAGTTAGACCCCGCATTCTCCCCCGACGGAAACGACTTGGCGTTTGCCTGGCGAAGCGATAAGGACCATCACTCCCATATTTACCGGCAGCTCACTGGGGCGGGTACACCGTTGCAACTCACTTCCGGCGCGAGTGATGATTTCAATCCCGTTTGGTCACCCGATGGGCGCTACATAGCCTTTATTCGCCAATCGCCGCAGGGCAACGGCTACTACCTTGTTGCGGCGCTCGGCGGCCCGGAGCGCAAAATCGCCGACCTTTTGGTGCCCCCTGACTATACCGAGGGCAGCGGCGTGGACTGGGCCCCGGACGGCAAGTACCTGGTAGCCGCCGACAGGATTTCTCCCGGCGCTCCACAGTCCAGCCTTGTCTTGATTTCGGTCGAAGACGGGCAGAGAAAAGTCATCGTGACACCCCCCGGGCCGTTTGTGTCCTCGCCAAAAATTTCGCCGGACGGCAATACCATCGCCTTTGTCCAGGGCAAGGGCTTTCTGGCGTACGACATCTATGTCGTGCCCGTTGCCGGGGGGGAGCCCAAGCGGCTCACCCATGACAACCGGCGAGTCGGCGGCATGGCGTGGACGCCGGACGGCGAACAGATTGTCTTCTCTTCCAACCGGGGAGGCGTGCGCGGTCTGTGGAAGATTTCAACGAAGGGTGGTTCGCCGGAACCCATTTCGGCCGGGGGCGAAAACGCCGGCGCGCTTTCCGTCTCACGCCACGGAAATCGTCTGGCCTACGTCTCCGCGCGCGACGACTATAATATCTATCGTGCTGCAGGTCCGAATTCGGGCGGCTCGCGCGCCACCCCCGCCTCAGTTATCGCGTCAACCATGTTCGACGCCTCGCCCAATTACTCTCCGGATGGCAAGCGAGTCGCCTTCGCTTCCGATCGCGGCGGGACGAATGAGATCTGGGTGTGCGGCAGCGACGGTTTGAATCCAGTGCAACTCACTTCGCTGGGAGCAGCCGAGACTGGGACGCCGAGATGGTCTCCGGACGGGAAGTGGATTGCCTTCGATTCGCGCAAGGAGGGACACGGGGATATTTACGTGGCGCCCTCGGAAGGGGGCGCCTCGCGCCGTGTGACCAATACGCCCGCTGAAAATAACGTTCCGAGCTGGTCGCGCGACGGCAAGTGGATTTATTTCTCCTCAGATCGTACCGGGCCATGGCAGGTCTGGAAGGTCCCGGCTCAGGGAGGAACGGAAGTGCAAGTCACCCAGGAGGGCGGATTTGAAGCCTTCGAGTCACCGGACGGCAGGTCTTTCTATATAATCCGAAACGATCAAGACCACGCAGGCCTTTGGAAGATGCCCATCGAGGGAGGCCACGGAATCCAGCTTGTGCCCGGGCTAGACTTTTTCAGCACCGATCCGTGGACCAATGGTATTTGTTACCTCAACGTTCAAAAGTCTCCGCCCGAGTTGAATCAACTGGATTTTGCGACGGACCGGGTGAGGCGTGTCGGCACACTCGACATCGAGAAGCTCGGTAACTTCGTGTTTGGCATTTCGGTCTCACCCGACGGAAATTCGCTCCTCTACGC
>CAZTHM010000619.1:0-1630 GCA_964613505.1 uncultured Acidobacteriota bacterium
AGAAAGCTGGAGTCGAAGCGATGCGCGGGCCGCAGGATTCCGTACAGGCGATGCTCGCCGAATACGCCTGCCGGCGCGACATCATTGTGAACGGTCTGCGCGGGATCCCGAACGTGCGCTGCAATATGCCCGAGGGCGCGTTCTACGCCTATCCCAACGTCGGCGCGTACCTCAAAAAGAACGGTATCGCCGACGCGACGGCGCTGGCGGAGAAACTCCTCGACGAAGCGCACCTGGCGCTGGTCCCGGGTCCGGCGTTCGGGACTGACGCGCACGTGCGCATCTCCTACGCCACGTCGCGCGAGCAGATTGCCGAGGGCCTGCGCCGGCTGAAGGATTTCTTCGCCAAAGTGTAGCGCCGGACCGCTCGGAGCGGGACCGGCTCTACGGAGCTTCTTGGCAGCCGCTCAACGGTCTATGCCGAAACTCGACAGCCCGCTGCAGCTCTCCCCTGTGTTCAAGCCAAAAATCTGGGGGCGCGAGGACTTGAGTCCGTTGTTCTCGCGCCCCTCGATTCCTGCCGCAAGAGAAACCTCCAGCGCGGGCCGCGGCAAGCATCCCACCCCCAAGAATGAGTTGATGGGTGAAGTGTGGATCACCGACGATGCCGCGTGCTTTGTGAACCCTCCCCTGGCTGGCATGACGCTCGCGGAAGCGTCTACGAAATTCGGCCCGGAGCTGAATGGTAGGAAGTGGAACGATTCCCGCTTCCCCATACTAGCCAAATACATCTACACCAGCGACTGGCTTTCCGTGCAGGTTCATCCCGACGATACCGAGGCGCGCCACCACGATCCAGGCAACCGCGGCAAATGCGAAATGTGGTATATCGTGCAGTCGGATCGAAAGGCGGAAATCCTCCTGGGACTGAAGTCCGGCGTCACGAAGAGCAGCTTGCGCGCGGCGTTCGAGAAGGCCGCATCGAGAAAACTCCTCAACCGGTTTCACCCCAAGGCGGGCGAAGCCGTCTACGTTCCGCCTGGAACCGTGCACGCGCTCGGGCCGGGACTGGTTCTGTTTGAGATCGAGGAGAACTCCGATCTCACTTATCGCCTTGATGATTTCGGACGCGTCGGTCTGGACGGCAAGCCGCGGCCGTTGCACCTGGAGAAAGGCCTGGCGGTGACGCGGATCGGTTTGCCGCCGCTGCGCGATTTGCCGCGCGTCGAACTGCGCGAACCGTACGGCACCAGGCGATTCGTGCTCGCCTGCCGCTTCTTCGCTATGGAAGAACTGACGCTCGGAAGGCGGGGGACATTCAAGGGTACACCTGAGCGCGTCGAGATCCTCTCGCTTCTCGAAGGAGCGGGGCGAGTGGAAACACCGGCCGGATGGCTGGGGTACCGTGCGGGTGACACCTGGCTGATTCCGCCCGCGGCTGGGGAATATCGGCTGGTGCCGCGACGGCAGACTCGCCTGCTGAAGTTTTATGTTCCGGATTTGGAGAACGATTTCCGGCGGCCGCTGCTGAAACGTGGCGTGCGCGCCGCCAAAATCAATCGCATCGTTTTTGACTGAGCTTTCCATGCCGAGGACCAACGACTTCGCTCACGCCTACGCCGTCATCCTGGCCGGTGGCAGCGGCACGCGCTTCTGGCCGCTCAGCCGCCGCAAGCGTCCCAAGCAGTTG
>CAZTHM010000620.1:0-1623 GCA_964613505.1 uncultured Acidobacteriota bacterium
GAAGTGTTCTTCGGCATCCGTATAGCTCGCGAGCAATAGAAATGCGCCAAGCGCTATTGTGCTCTTCACGGTCCCCCCAGTCACGCTATCATAACACGCGACAGCGACATACTTCGAGAGAATGTGAGGATTCGAGCCCTCCGCCGATTCGAGTCGGCCGACTTTGTAATGAGAGGTTCGGCGCCGACATATTCTCGGCATGCCAGACAACTGCTCCAAAGCAATGAATCGTGGGTTCCTTCTCGAAAGTTGGCTTGTGGCACCACCCGGCCGGAAAACGCCCAAGCCGGAAACTTGCCAGCCTGGAAGGAAGGGGATGGGGTTAAGAGGTCTTTGAAGCGTCGAAACTTTCACAGTTACTTACACAGTTTCACATCGTTAAAATTCAAATCACCTTTTATCAACAAGATACTGGTATATAGAGGGGACTTAAAATCCGTTGTCCCGTAAGGGACGTGCCGGTTCGATTCCGGCCCTCCGCACCAATCCTCAATCCTTCCGCACGAGATCGCGCTGGTCCGCCGAGAGCATTCCGATTACAATCCGCGTCGCGCGGGAAAAAGGTAGCCACGGTCCCGACTAGGTCGGGATACCGTGGGCTTCTGGGGCGCCACAAGATTATAAACC
Organism: uncultured Acidobacteriota bacterium; assembly: GCA_964613505.1. Taxonomy (GTDB): domain Bacteria; phylum Acidobacteriota; class Terriglobia; order UBA7540; family UBA7540; genus CAZTHM01. The sequence goes on from CAZTHM010000620.1 coordinate 628, forward strand.
CACGGCCCCGATGCATCGGGGCCGTGGCTACAACTACCATTCCCAACCGGAGAGATCGCGTGCAGCCAGTACCGCTCAACGCTCTGGACTACTCCATCATCTTGGGGTACTTCGCCGTGACGCTCGCGGTGGGCTACCGATTGCGGAAGAAGATGGTCTCTACCAACGAATACTTCCTGGCTGGGCGGTCACTGCCCGCCATCGTCACCGGCATCGCCTTCGTCGCCGCCAACTGCGGGGCGCTGGAAGTGATGGGCATGGTGTCGACCGGCGCCAAGTACGGCGCGCGCGCCAACCATTTCTACTGGCTGGGCGCGATCCCCGCCATGCTTTTCCTGGCGCTCTTCATGATGCCCATCTACCACCGCAGCCGCGTGCGCAGCGTGCCGGAATTCCTCAAACTGCGCTACGGCGAATCCACGCGCGCCTTCAACGCCCTGGCGTTTGCCACCATGATGGTTCTGGTCTCCGGCATCAGCCTTTACGCCATGGCGATTATTCTGGGGACGCTGGTGGGCTGGAGTTTCACGACCAGCGTGCTGGTCGGGGCCGCGGTGGTGCTGACCTACGTCGTATTGGGAGGGCTGGCGGCTTCGATTTATAACGAAGTCTTGCAGTTCATCCTGATCGTCGCGGGACTGTCCCCGCTGGTCTTCTTCGTCTTGCGTGAATTCCACGGCTGGCAGGGACTGGCCGCGGCGCTCCCGCCCGAACTGCGCCACACCTGGCAAGGGCTGCCGGTGGCGAGCCCGCTCAGTTCCGCCATGGATGGCGTGGGAAATGTGGTGGGACTGGCCTTTGTGCTGAGTTTCGGATATTGGTGCACGGACTTCCTGCTGATTCAGCGCGCGCTCGCCGCCAAGGATCTGCGCGCCGCCGTGCAAACCCCGCTCATCGCCTCCGTGGCGAAGCTCTTCTTTCCCGCGCTGGTGGTTCTGCCGGGGCTGGCGGCGGTGGCGCTCTTCCCTCAGGGACTCGCCTCGCGCTACGACGTGG
>CAZTHM010000621.1:0-1623 GCA_964613505.1 uncultured Acidobacteriota bacterium
TCGCCCAACTCGGGAAACATTTCTTTCGCTTTGGCGCGCGAATCGTCGCGGGCCACGACGCGCACGGCGCGTTGGGTTTCCAAATCCACAAACGTTGCCGCTACCTTGCCGTAGTCAACGAACTTCAGCGAGCGCTTCCCGAGGCGGCAGCCGGTCACCAGGCTCACCGCATCCGTGGCGCAGCGGTCGATTTCAACGAAGGTGAGCAGCCGCTTGCGAAACTTCGCAGGGTCGTCGATTCCTAGTTCCTTGAGGCCGAGCATGGCCATACGCACGCCCAGCACCTGGCCAGGACACATGTGCCCGTGACTCTGCGCCGCCAGAGCGAGATATTCTTCGAGTGACTTCACACCATCATATTGACCGACGGGAGTCGAGCCGGTCAAGTCCGGCGCGCCGCGCTTCGTCGAGCGCCCGCGCGTACTCGCCGGGGAGGACGCGGCGGTTGATCTCCACGTACTCGCTGCGCGAGACCTTCCCCGCTGGATAATACTGCGCCATGACGTTGACGTAGGTTGTCGGTGAGAGTTCGCGCGCGATCCAGCGCATCACCTCGCGAGTGCCCGCGATGTCGCCGGGCATCACGAGGTGCCGGACCAGCAAACCGCGCTTGGCCAGGCCGTGCTCGTCCATGACCAGGTCGCCTACCTGGCGGTACATTTCTTTGATCGTCCGCCGCGCCACTTCGGGATAGTCCGGCGCCTTCGAGTACTTTCGCGCCATTTCGGAATCCCAGTATTTGAAGTCGGGCATGTAGATATCGACGACGCCGTCCATCAGTTCCAGGCTCTCCATCGAATCGTAGGCGCTGGTGTTGTAGACGATAGGCAGGCGCAAGCCGCGCTCGACGGCGAGCGGCAGCGCCTCGACGATTTGCGGGACGACGTGCTCGGGCGTCACAAAATTGATGTTGTGGCAGCCGTCGGCTTGCAACTCGAGCATCATGCGAGCCAGCTTCTCAGGCGGCGCGGGCGTGCCATGCACCTGCCAACTGATGTCGAAATTCTGGCAGAACACACAGCGCAGGTTGCAGCCGGAAAAGAAAATCGTGCCCGAGCCGCGCCAGCCGCGCAGGCAGTCTTCCTCGCCGTGGTGGGCGTTGTAGCTGGAGACAATCGCATACCGGCCCGTCTTGCAAACCGCGAACTTGTCCTCCAACCGGTTGACACGGCAGTTGCGCGGGCAGGCCGTGCAGGATTCGAGCATCCCGAGCGCGCGCCCCGCGCGCCGCTCGAGTTCCCCGCTCTCATACAGGCGAAGATAGGCCGGTTGGAATTGTCTACCCGTGTTGATGATCGTTGCCGGCAAGTGACACCCCTTGTTGCAGGATTATAGAACACCTCGCGCCAGGGGGGTAGCTGCCGCATGGTCCCGCTCAAAGCGGGATGCCGTGGGCTCGTCTCCAGTGGTATTCGCATCCGCCAATAGGTAAAATGGGTTTGATGCAGCCCGCCATCGCCAAATTCCGAACCCACCAGGAAGCCGAGGCGGCAACGCTTGCGTACTATCGCCGCCTCTCGCCGGCCGAGCGCCTGGAGATTCTGTTCAGGCTCCGGGCCCTCGCACTGAAGGAGGACGATGCCTCTTCCGAAAGACTGGCGCGCGTTTATCGAATCGCTCAAC
>CAZTHM010000622.1:0-1622 GCA_964613505.1 uncultured Acidobacteriota bacterium
GCGCTTCATTTTTTCGAAATTGGCTTTCATCATCTCTCGCCGCTGCTTGCGAGTGATATGGCCGGAGTTTTCGATTCCGTGGCCGGCTTCGGACCGCTCGGGCACCTGTCTGACGGCGGGGCGAGCGGCTCGAGCCGCCGGGCCGGCAGCAGTAAGGCGACGGGATGACGCCCGGCCGGCAACGGGAACAAGCATCCCGGCCAGCATCAGCGCCCCCATCGCGAGTACCCACTTCACTCCGCCCTGTCTTGACATGTCAGATTCCTTTCCCCAACGCGCGGCAGATCCCGTGCCGCCCCCATCGGCGAAAAGCCCCTCAGGTGGTTTGATGCGGGACTTCGTCTTTCCACTGTCCGTCGAGCCCGCGATGCCTGGCGAATGATTAACTATTATAATATAACGTCAAGCTAAATCATCTAAAAGGGAAACGGGCCAGGGCGTTGGCTCGAGGGCGGGCGCTAACCCGTGGGGGCGTCATAGCGCACGCCGTAGACTTTCCGGTTCGTCCCTTCGACGACCCGACTTCGGACGATGCGCGCCCGGGTCTCGATGTTCTCGCCGGCGGAGTTATAGGGGCACACCACCACCACGCCTTCGCCGACATGGTAGTTCTTGGCGCTGGCAAAGCAGAACCCGCCTTTCGAGACATTCTCCGTCTTGGTGATTTCCGCACCGCCGTAGTAATCACGCACCAGGGCGGGGAGTTGCAGCGAAACGCGGCGGTGTTTGCGCTGGTCGATCCCGCTCGCTCCCTCGCGCGCCGTGGCCTGGGCCTCCGCCATCATGGCGGCTTCCTCCGCCGGCCCTCCCATGGCGACCTGTTTCTCCGCATAACCCCAGGGCGCGACCTTCCCGCACGACGGGCAATCCTTGGAGAGAATGCCGGAGGTCTGAAGTACTTCCACTTCCACCAGCGACAACCGCATCAGGACCACCGTGTGGCAAGTCCGGCATTCCAGGAGGGCGTTCGACTCCGCGGCGTTTCCGTCGGCGAAGGGAGGAAACTGAATCCCCCAGATATTCTCCGCCGGGTTGCAGCACTCGACGCCCCACTCGCCGCCGCGTTCCGTGATGGGCGAGAGCGGGCCCACGACGCGAAACTCGGTGCCGCGGCGTCCCACCAGATTGGTGAGCAGCAGAACCTGGCCGCGCGCTAACGGCCGCTTGATTTGTATGCGCGCGCCGTGCCGGTTCAGCGTGACGGTCCGCGCGTCGTCGCGGAACTCCTTGCCGCGCAGGTCCGTGCCGCGAACTTCCAGCGGGACGGTCAGCATCAGCCGGTCGGACCGGCGTTTCTCTTCACCCATGCGGTCGCTCCGAAGACCGGAGGATTCCAGTCGAACCTCAGTGTATGCTCAAGGCCGGGGGATTGGCAACGGGTTCCAAACCTGATCATGACCCGACACCAAGTGCGGAGGACCGCCAGCAAGCCGCGCCGCATCGGGCAGAGCACGCGAGAGCCTCCGGAAGGGCCTGAAAAGCCCGATTTCGGCCCAAATCGGCAGGGACAATTAGTCCGTTTTGAGCTTAACTCCTTTTATTATCTATAACATTCCTGGATTTTAGTTAATCCGTTTGTTTTGTTAGACATTCCGGGGTCGTTCCAGGATTTTTGATGTTCG
>CAZTHM010000623.1:0-1611 GCA_964613505.1 uncultured Acidobacteriota bacterium
AATGAGAACCGGATTGTTCTTGGTGCGCCGGCAGAGGATTTGCACCACCCGCTCCAGCTCCGCCTCGCGCCCGATGAGCGGGTCGAGCTGGTTTTCCATCGCCGCCTGCGTCAGGTCGCGGCTGAATTCGGAAAGCAGCGAAGTCTCCTTGCTCCGGCTGCTGGAGACCTTCTCGCTTTGGACGCGGGTCAGTTCCTCGCGGATGGCGGAAAGGCGCAGGCCGCGCTCGTGCAGGATCTCCGCCGCAAAGGACTTGTCCTCGCGCAGCAGGCCCAGGAGGAGATGCTCCGTCCCGATGTGCTTGTGGGAGAGGCGTTCCGCCTCCTCCGCGGCATACGCCAGGACGCGCTTGCACTCCTGCGAAAGGGGCAGGTCCACCGAGGTCGAAACCTTTTCCCGAATGGTGGTCCTTCCCTCGATCTGCTTGCGGATGGATTCGATGGAGGCGTGGGAGCGCAGGAAACGGTTGGTCAGCGCCTTGTCTTCGCGCAAGAGACCGAGCAACAGGTGTTCGGTCTCAATATACGGGCTCCCAAACTGGCTGGCCTCGTACCGGGCGAAGAATATGACGCGGCGGGCCTTCTCCGTGTATCTTTCGAACATAGCTCCTCAGTTCGTGGGTTGAACCTTCCTGGCGTTTCCCAGCGCCATCCGGCGGCCAGGAGGTTAGTGAACTTCTGGAACTACCGTCTCTGTCAGTTTCCCGTCGCTCAGACGCAACGTCCGAGTTGCCCGTTGGGCCAGCTCCAGGTTGTGCGTTGCCAGCACCGAGGTGAGTCCGTGAGCCCGGTGCATCTTTTCGATCAAATCCATCATCCGCACGGCCGTGCGGTGATCCAGATTCCCCGTGGGTTCGTCGGCCAACAGCATCGCCGGTTGATTGGCCAGCGCCCGCGCCAATGCCACCCGCTGCTGCTCACCGCCGGAGAGTTCCCCCACCCGGCGCCGCGCCATGGCTCCCAGTCCCGCCTCGGTCAGCAGCTCCTGCGCGCGCGGGCGAGCCAACGAAAGGCTGATGCCCCCCACTAACTGGGGCATCATCACGTTCTCCAGGGCGCTGAATTCCGGCAGGAGGTAGTGCATCTGCCAAACATAGCCGACTTGCGAATTGCGGTAGGCAGCCCGCTCTTCCTCCCCGAATTCACTCACCCTTTGCCCATCAAAGTATACCTCACCTCGCGTCGGAGTGTCCAGACCGGCGAGCAGGTGCAGGAGCGTCGTTTTGCCGGCGCCCGACTCGCCCAGCAACGCGACCAGGTCACCCCGATGGATCTCGAAGTTGAGGCCCTCAAACACCACAACCTCTTCCTCGCCGGAGTGGAAAACTTTGGTCAGATTCTCAGCGCGCAACATGGCTCAGTGACAAGTGACAAGTGACCAGCAAGAAGGTGCGCCCTTTGTTCGTCGTTCGTTGTTGGTTGTTGCTTGTTGCTTGCTGTTCGCCATCCCTCTTGCTTCTTTCTGAAATCCCCTGCAAGGGGTCTCCGTCCTTCGTCCTTCGTCTCTCCCTGCTTCCCTAACTCTACACTTGTCTTTACACATCTGCGTGTGTAAGAATACTGGTCAGGAAGGAGATTAGCTGCATGCCCACGAATCTAGCCATCGACGACC
>CAZTHM010000624.1:0-1608 GCA_964613505.1 uncultured Acidobacteriota bacterium
CTACTCCGGGAAATTCATGCGGCGCAGGAGGTCCTGGAAGCGCGGGTCGGAGCGCCAGGAGTCGAATCGGGGGTCCACTTTAAAGTAAACCTGCCCGAGCCAGATCGAACGTTCCTCAAAAGCTTTTTCGTACAACAAAATAGCGCGATCTTTCTCACCGAGGCCTGCATAGACCTCAGCGAAGGCATGGGGTGAGACATACCTCTGCTTGGACTGCTTCTCCAGCGTGCGGAGCATGGCCAGCGCTTCACTTTTCCTGCCTGCCACCGCGTAGGCGCCACCAAGCACCCCGACATAGTAGGGGGTACCGCCAGACAATTCCACCGCCTTCCGAAACTCCTCGAGAGCTTCTCTGAGGAGCCCCTTTTGCTGATAGACGGTGCCCAGTCCCCAGTGTTGGACGGCCGAGCTCGGATCCAACTCTATTGTCTTGCGGAATTGCAAGATCGAGTCGTCATAACGGCGAAGCAGATACAAAATCCGACCAAGACTACCATTCGTGGTGCGAGAGAGTGGATCCAACTCTTGAGCCCGCTTGACCTCTACAAGGGCTTCATCCAAACGTCCAAACCCCGCAATGACCTCCCCGTGCCATGCATGAGCGGTGGCGTAGCCGGGGTTGAGCTGAATGGCGCGGAGAAGCTCTTTCTCATTTGTTGCCCAGTCGTGCGCGTAGCCGTAGTTGTACGTAGCCCAGGCGGTGTGCGCCTCGGCGAGCCCCTCATCCAATTCCAAAGCCTTCAATGCGGCATCCTTTACCTTTGGCCACGCCTCGCGCGGCGGGTCGAAACTGCGGTTGGCAAGAATTGTGAACGAGAGCGCAATTCCCGCGTAAGCTGGCCCGTAGCCGGGATCCAGTTTGAGCGCCTGCTGGTAGTACTCCAAGCTTTTCCGGACTCCCTCCTCTGTCCTCGTATTCCACAAGTAGCGGCCGCGGAGGTAATGCTCGTGGGCTTCGGGATTGACGGGGCGGGCGCTGGCCAGGCGCGACTGCTCTTCGGGCGTGACGGCGATTTTGATTTCGCCCGCGATGGCTTGTGCCACTTCGCTTTGCAACGCCAGGATGTCCCGCAGATCGCGCTCGTAGCTGCGCGCCCAGAGCTGGCGGTCGGTGGGCGCGTGCAACAGGTTGGCGGTGATGCGGACACGGTCGCCCGACCGCATCACTGAACCTGCGACGACGGCGTCCACGTTCAGCTCGCGCGCGATCTCGGGCAGCGGTTTCTTGCTGCCCTTGTAGCGCATCACTGATTGCCGCGAAATCACTCGCAACGCGCTAATCTTTCCGAGGTTGGTGATCAGCTCTTCGGTCATGCCGTCGGCGAAGTATTCCTGCTCTTTGTCGCCCGAGAGGTTTTCGAGCGGCAGGACGGCAATGGATTGAATCCGTGGTGGGGCCGCGGCACGCCGCATGAGCCGATCCCGCAAGCCGGCGACGTTGAGGGCGAGAAGCACGGCCACGATGGCCACCGCCGCACCACCCGTCGCCGCGACAAGCCACCGTCTTCGTAGGGGCGTCCGTCGGCTGACGGACGCCCTCGTGGGCGGGGCAAGCCCCGCCCCTACGTCCCGTAGCGCCGGCATCCTGCCGGCCGCTTTGCTTGCCGC
>CAZTHM010000625.1:0-1597 GCA_964613505.1 uncultured Acidobacteriota bacterium
TCCAGCCGTCTTCGGTGTGCGGGTCGATAAAGTGATATTCGCTGTCGCCCAGAAAACGGCCGCTCTGGAGTTCCATGTATTCGCCGTCGCCCGGATCGGCGTAGGTCTTGGCCTCGCGCGCGGCGTTCGCACCCGTGCCCCAGGTCCACATCTTGGCGCCGCGGGCTTCAAAGCGGTCAGCCCAGCGCATCACGCCGTAGCGCGCCGCCTGGTCGTAGGTGGCGATGTAGTTGTCGTAGAGGTCGAGCCCGAACAGCCCCAGCATTCCGGGATGGTTTTTGAACCAACTGTAGTCCACGCCATTCATTTCAGGCCAGGTGCCCAGGCTGGCGACGACGTGGCCGATGGTGCGCGTCATGGGATAGTAGAAGCGCGTGGTTTCCTTGACGGGCGCCCCGGTGTTGGTCCAGAGGAGATAGCGGTGTTCGAGCGGGTTGGGATTGTAGAGGCGAATGTCCACTCGCGCGCGCGCCTGCCCGGGTTCGAGCGTCACGGAGAGCCAGATCTTGTCGCGGAAGATGTGATCCACGTGGCTCAGGATCACGGTGGCGCTGCCGTCGGTGTTTTGCCGCGTCGCGGCCACCCAGGGCTCGCCCGGCCAGGTGATCATGTGCGTGTCGAAGGGCCCGTAGAGTTCCAGGTTGCCCGCCGGCCAGGTATTGCGCTGGTTGTAAGGAGTGGGTTTGACCGCCGCGGTGCGGTAGAGGAACTCGCGTCCCCGAATCTTATCGTAGGCAGCCCAGATGCGCCCACCCAGCTCCGGCACGAAGGTGAGCTTGAGGTATTGGTTTTCGAGAATGATGGCGCGATAGGTGACAGGCCGCGGCGTGCTCGACCGGCTGGAGAGACGGTAGCTCGCGTAGGGATAAAGCCCGCGGGAAAAAAAGGGAGGATTTGTTTCCCGCTCTGCCAGCTCGTAGGTGGGCAGCGTTATCTGACTCTCGACGACCGTAACACGTTCCTGCGCCGGCGCGCCGCAGGGGAAGAAGAAAACGATGGCCAGGCATGCGATGAACTCAGCGCGCCTTCTCACTTCGGGGGTAATCCGCATGAATTTCCAATCAATCCTCGCATCAATTTCGCCCGCACCGCAAGCGCCAAGAATTTTGCGCGCCACCGTGGCTTGGAAGCAAGCGTTTTGGATGGGCGTGATGTGCCGGAGGGATGACTCAAGCCTGAGTGATGCGGGGAATCCGCCGCGTCAACCTTTTTTGAGTTCGCCGAGGACGAGGCGGCCGCATTCTTTCAGAGTCTCGAAGACGCCCGTACCCTTATAGGCGACGGCCTCAAAGGTCAGCTCGTTTTTCTTCAGAAGCGCTTTCTTTAGGTCTTCGACCGGCAGTGCGCTGGGCAGGTCGCGCTTGTTGAGCTGGAGAATATAGGGGATCTTCATGAGGTCGTAGTTGTGCTCCTTCAGGTTTTCCTGGAGGTTTTCCAGCGCCTCGAAATTGGCGTCCATGCGCTCTTCCTGCGAGTCGGCGACGAAGATCACTCCGTCCACGCCGCGCAGGATGAGTCTGCGGCTGGCATCATAGAAAACCTGGCCGGGGACGGTATAAAGATGGAAGCGGGTCTTGAAGCCGCGCACCGTGCCGAG
>CAZTHM010000626.1:0-1587 GCA_964613505.1 uncultured Acidobacteriota bacterium
CTGATGGCGGCCGAATACATCCTGGCCGAGGGCAACTACAACGTCATTCTCTGCGAGCGCGGGGTGCGCACCTTCGCCGACCACACGCGCAATACGCTCGACCTGAGCGTCATCCCGGCCGTCAAGCGCCTCTCGCACTTGCCCATCATCGTTGACCCGAGCCACGGAACGGGCCAGCGCGACAAAGTGACGCCGCTGGCGCGCGCGGCGGTGGCGGTAGGCGCCGACGGGCTCATCATCGAGGTCCACGCCGAGCCCGAGCGGGCGCTCTCCGACGGCTACCAGTCGCTTTACCCCGACCAGTTCGAGGCGCTGATGGAGCAGGTCAGCGCCATCGCCGCGGTCGTGGGCCGCACGATGGGGAATTGAAGATTGAGGATTGATGGTTGGAGACAGACCTTCCCAGGCTGGCACCGGCTTGCAAAATGGCCCTGCCCTGCGGGCCCTGATCAGCCAACCAAGTGATCCAGCAATTGGCAATTATCAATCATCAATCATCAATTCGAACCGGCTGAAACTCCTGCTCGTTGCGCTTTTCCTGCTGGTCTCTGCGTGCTCACGTAAGCCCGCTCCGCCCGAGCCCTACCTGGCCTTTGTCGCCTCCCGCGATACCCAATCCGTGGCGGCCGTGGATCTCGCCTACTTTCGGACCGTGGCTTCGATTCCGGTCGTGGGCCGCCCCGACCGCGTCGTCGTGCGGCCGCGCAGCCGGCAGGTCTGGGTCGTCTCCGCTGAAGGCTACGTCAGCGTTATCGGCTTCCCCGAACTGCGTGTGATCCAGGCACAGCGTGTGGGCAGCGGCGCCCGAGACCTCACGTTCTCGCCCGATGGCCGCCAAGCCTACTTCGTCAATCCGGCCGAGGGAGAAATAGCCTTCGTTGATTGTGAAAGCTTGAAAGTTACATCGCAGGTCCGCGCCGGAGCATCCCTTTCGAACCTCGCGCTCTCTCCGGACGGGAAAACCCTCGTGGCGGCTTCGAGCAGTACAAACCGCCTCTACTTCGTAAGCGTCGCGTCGCACAGTCTGGTGGGTTCTGTCGAGGTCGGCAAGGAGCCGGGCGCAATCGTCATCCTTCCTGACAGTTCGAAGGTTCTGGTGGCCGATGCGGGCGAGGAGAAAATTACCGCGGTAGATCTTGTGTCGCGGCAGGTTCTTTCACACATCGAGATTGGCGCGCGGCCGGGAGCCCTGCTGCTCAAGCCCGACGGAGGAGAACTCTTCGTGCTGTGCCCCCAAGCCTCGACGATTTGCATTGTCGATGCCTTCCACGACAACGTCTCGCAGAACATCCCCACGGGACGCGAGCCGGCGGCCGCCGTCAGCCGGCGGGATTCGAGCCTGCTTTACATTGCCAACGCGGGCGACGGTTCGGTAACCACGTTGGACGTTCAGAACCGCCTGGTGGTCGCCTCCACTCAGGTGGGCAAAGAACCTCGCGCCCTGGCTCTCACGCCGGACGAGCGTTTCTGCGGCCGGGTCCTCGTTCATCGCGGAGATGGCAGACTCCGCGTGCGCGCGCCGCACCCGCTGGACGGCGAGCGCGAGCCGCCGGCGGTCGAGCGTCTGGAACTCAAGTGCCACCTGAT
>CAZTHM010000627.1:0-1579 GCA_964613505.1 uncultured Acidobacteriota bacterium
GCGAGCTATACGAGGATGAGGGCTCAGCGAGCGCCCGGCTGGCGGTGGTCGGGCGGGCGCTGGATGATCTGAGCTGCTACGACCCCAGCCTGTCGGATCACGTCGAACCGCTGGCCGACACGCGGGCCTCGCTCGACGATTTGGCCCTGTTTCTTCGCGATTATCTGGGCAAACTCCAGGCCAACCCGCATCGCCTGGAGGAACTGGAAGACCGCCTGGCGCTCATCGATCGCCTGAAACGGAAGTACGGGAAGACGATCGAGGAAATCATCGCCTACCGCGAGCAGGTTCGGCAGCAGCTCGCCGGCCTGGAGCACGCCGACGAACGACGGGAAGAAGTGCGGCGTGAACTGGTTACGGCTTCGGCGGACTATCAACGGGCCGCGAAGGAACTCTCTGAGCAGCGCCACGCCGCTGCTCGGAAGCTCGAAAAAAAGATTCGAGACGAGCTCGCTCAGCTGGGAATGGAGAAGGCGCGCTTCCAAGTTTCTTTTGGCGCCCTGCCGGAGAACCGCGGTGGCGCGAAAGGAGTGGACGAAATCGAGCTCCGAATTTCCCCTAATCCCGGCGAGGAACTGCGGCCGCTGGAGAAAACCGCTTCGGGCGGTGAACTGTCACGACTGATGTTGGCCTTGAAAACAGTCGTTGGACAAGCGCGCGCGGGGGAGGGCCGGGAACGCACCTGGAAATCCAAGACCTTCGTATTCGACGAGGTTGATGCCGGGATCGGCGGTCGCGTCGCGGAATCGGTGGGCCAGCGCCTCAAGCGCCTGGCACGCGATACCCAGGTGATGTGCGTGACCCACCTGGCACAAATCGCCTGCTTCGCGGACCACCATTACTACGTGGAGAAGCTCGAACGCGCCGGGCGCACGGTGACGACCGTGAAATATCTCGCGGGCGAAAGGGATCGCGCCGCCGAACTGGCGCGCATGCTCTCCGGCGCACAGATTACCGAAGCCGCGCTCAAACATGCCGCCATGATGTTGAAACAAGCGAGCGCCGCCTAGCACCAGGCTGATTTGTTTTGCCGGCACAACCTGCTACAATCTTAGTATGGCCACGAATTCTATTGCGATCAGCAGAGGGAAGGTTTACCGTGCCTTCCGAGGGCTTGAGCGCGAGCAGCGCCGGGATCTCGCGTTGCGGATTTTGCGCGACGAACGAGTTCTGGCTGACCTCTACGACCATTTTCTGATTCGGGAGTCCCTCCGCGAGCGGGGTAGGAGCACTTCGTGGCGAACCTATCGCCGCATGAACCCTGCAGCAACTCCCTGATGCCTTACCGTATTTATCTCCGCCCCAGTGCGGTTCGTGATCTCAAGTCCCTGCCTGATGAGATCAGGGAGCGAAGTGAACTATCCATAGGTCGTTTGGCAGAAAACCCCCGACCCTACGGGTCAAAAAAGCTAGTAGGATTTGAAAACGAGTGGAGGCTGCGTCTGGGAGATTACCGAATACTGTACATCATTAACGAAAGCACACGGCAGGTTACCGTGGTGCGGGTCGCGCACCGGTGGGAAGTCTATCGATAACGCCGGAATCTCTCCAATCTGAGTTATACTCTGTGGGCGGGGCG
>CAZTHM010000628.1:0-1578 GCA_964613505.1 uncultured Acidobacteriota bacterium
ACCCAGCTTGCCACCTCCTCCCGGCCGCTCGCCGCGAGGAGGTGGCGCCGGAAGTCAGGTCCTAGCGCGGACTCAGGAATTCCACTTCAAACGCCTTCCAGGCATCCGCGTCAAATGACTGGAGCGATCCCGCAGCCGGTATGCCGCCATCCAAGCTGGTTTCACCCAGGGCGAGGTCGGAATCGAATCGCGTCCAGAGAAACTCGCTGAAGCGTCGAACTTCCTGCTCAAACCACGCCGAGGCCTTCTCGCCCATTCGCCACACGGGCTTCTCTTCCTCCAAACGCGAGGGCAGGAACCCGCAGACCCACCCTTCGACGTAGGGCGCCTGCACGGCCAGCTCGGGCCGATCCTGAAGTTCGCCGTTGACCTCGACGACGCGGCCTGAAACCGGCGCCGCCACGGTCAGCACGCGTTCGCCCGCGGCGACTTGGAAAAGGGGCGCACCGGCCCAAACCTCGCTCCCCACCTTGGGAGGAACGATCCGCGTGACGGAGCCGACTGCCTGACCGACGAGCGCGTCGGGCCCGATTTGGAACACTCCCAGCGGCCGCGGCCGCAGCCAGCTGTGACCTTCGGAAAGATAAACGGCCTCCGGGAGTGCCGGCCAGTCCCTGCGAATCGCTGGGCGGGCAGCCCCTCGTGCCGGCGAAACGGCGCCTCTCGCCGGTACCAGCGCCAGCGCCGCGCGGCGGGCTTCCAACTTCTGCAGAGCCAGGTCTGTCAGGATGAATCCCAGGAACATCAGTACCACAAAGATTGCGACCATGATGACTTGCCTCCAGTTAAGGCGGGTGTTTGGCCCGCGTCGTTGCCAGTCCTCTTATTAGCTCCCGCAGTGTTTCGACTCCTCGTAATCCACATAATCTGCGTAATCTGCGGATCATGAAAGGAAAAACTCGCGCAAAACCGCGTCCCATCGGTCTTCCGGGACTTGCGCCAGAACGTCGGACACAGCATGTCCGCCATCCTGAAGATGGACACCCGCGTGGCCGTCGATCTTGCTATTGAGCGCCGCGACGGATTCCTCCATCCAGCGCTGAGCCAGCCGGCCCCTGAGCAGGTTCTTCAGATTCCCTTCTGCGGCGGGCGCGTGAACCTCGAGCAGCCAGCCCGCGCCAAAGGGATCGTCGTGAATCAGCGCCGGATTCTCCAGCGCCTCCATGTTCACGTCGATGACTTCACCCTCGATGGGCGACAACATAGAGAAGTGATGGCTGCCCCGAGTGAGCGTCCAAGCTTTCTCGCCCTGTCGCAGCCAGCGGCGCCGCGCGGGCAGCTCGATCCCATCCACCTTGCCCGCCAGACGCGCCGCGAAATCGTCCAGACCGATTCGCACCACCTGCGGAGCTTCCTTCATCGCCCAGGTGTGACCAGGGTGATAAGAAAGGTGCGCGGGAACCTTGAAGCCGCCCACCACGTTGATGGGGAAAGAAGCCTCTTCAGCGCGCTCGGCGTTTCGAATGGCTTCGATGCGCTGCGGCGCGCGACGCTGGAAGTAATAGTCCACAAGAACAAAGATCACGAATGTTGCAAGCACAAGAACTGCTACCATGGGTCACCTCGTGCCTCTGCGCC
>CAZTHM010000629.1:0-1318 GCA_964613505.1 uncultured Acidobacteriota bacterium
TTTTTTCGGATTTCTTCAGCCGCTCGCGATAGGTTTTGGTGTCTCGAAATCCCAGGGGGTCAGTGGACGCCAGCCGCGCATCATGCTCGGTGAAGCGGCCTTCATCGAAGAGCATCTCCAGCCGCGCGCGGGCTCCCATTTTGAAATGGAAATTGCACTTGGGGCAACACTGGAGATGAGTTTCCAGTTCCTTTTTCCAGATGATCTGTTTGCAACTGTCGCACTTGACCCACAGACCCTCGGTTTGGACGCGCTTTTCCTGCGGGGCCTCCAGCGCCTTTTTTTCTTTGCGAAACCAAGCCATAAGATTAATTCACTGAGTCATTGATTCATTGAGTCATTGAAAAGCGGAAGGACAAGCAGAACAGCGTGACTCGCCACTTCGTCCCCCGAATGATTCAATGAACCAATGAACCGATGGATCAATATTCTATGCCTCTTTGGGCGGCGATGCCTTTCTGAAACGGATGCTTGACTTCGCGCATCTCGGTCACGAGGTCCGCCAGCTCGACGATGGCCGGGTGGGCGCTGCGCCCAGTGAGTATCACGTGCAGCATCTCCGGCTTCTTCCTGAGCGCCTCCGTCACGACTTCGGGGTCGAGCATCTTGTAGCTGATGGCGTAATTGATCTCGTCCAGGATGACGAGATCAAATTCTCCGCTCGCCATGCTCTTCCCGGCAAACTCCCAGGCTTCGTGGACCAGGCGCACGTCTTCCGGGTCCGGCTTTTCGGCGCCGACTTTCACAAACCCGCGGCCCATGGGCAGAATCTTGAGGCGCTCCTCGCCGAGCAGCCGTGCCGCCTCCAGCTCGCCGTAGTCCCAGGAGCCTTTGATGAATTGTACCATCAGAACCTTGAGTCCCTGTCCCACGGCGCGAAAGGCTGTGCCGAGCGCGGCCGTGGTCTTGCCCTTTCCCGGGCCGGTGTGGACGATGATGAGACCTTTCCTGGATTCCGGCACGTTACCTCGTCGAAGGGCCAATTAACGCGAATAGGGATAACCGCGGAGGATGGTAAAACCGCGGTAAATCTGCTCCAGCAGCAGCGTTCGCGCCCAGTCGCGGGTGAGGGTCAGGCGCGAAAGGGAGAGGAGAAGGTCGGCGCGCTCGCGAAAGGCCGCCGAGAAGCCATCGGGCCCGCCGACCAGGAAGGCCAGCTCACGCGTCCCGCGCACCGCCTGCTGCCCCAGCCACTCGGCGAATTCTCCCGACGTCCACTCCCGGCCGCGCGGGTCGAGGAGGACTTTGCAACTGCCACTGAGCTTCCCCAACAAGAGTCGCTCCGCCGAGGAAAGCTTATTTCCGTCGCCACCGCCGG
>CAZTHM010000629.1:1328-1575 GCA_964613505.1 uncultured Acidobacteriota bacterium
GACCTGCGAGCAGCGGCCAACTCCTGCACCGTCACCTCGTTGAAATGGGCAATCCGCTCGCGGTAATCAGCTTGGAGGGAGCGCAAGTGAGCATCCTTAGTCTTGCATTCGCAGATGATATTGATACGCATGATACAACTCTTCCAGGAGATCTTTGGGGCCTACATGCCCTGGTCGGGCACCGGGATTCGTTTGGCGTTCTTCCACAATCGTTCCAAATCGTAGAAGTGGCGCGCCTGCCCGGAGA
>CAZTHM010000630.1:0-1564 GCA_964613505.1 uncultured Acidobacteriota bacterium
CTGGCGGGCGAAATCGTCCAATCCAAGAGCCGCCGGTCATAGACCGGCGCTACAAGGACCGCAGCCAATTCAGGATGGCGTCCGTGTGTGCAGCAGGCACGCCTTCGGCCCAGAGGCATTCGTCACCCTTGCGAAGGAGGATGACCTGGCCGTTCGAGGCGGCGCGGACGAAGAGGTCGGTCGACGAACGCTGGTCTGCGGTAAGTTCGGGATACTTCTTACTCAAAATGGTGTGGTAATCGCGGAAGAAAGCGAGCGAAATTTCGGCGCTTGACCAGCGGGTGCGCGCGATGAGCGTGAACTGGTCCGGCTTTGACCCTTCGTAAAGAACGAATCGGTCGGCGAGCCAGCCTGCGGCAACGGTCTTGGCCTCGTCCTCTGAAATGAGCTGCCCGAGCAGCGAGTAGTAGCCGAGTTCGCCCACAGTGTTTTCGGCGAGCAGCTTGAGTCCGGCTACCCCTTCGAGAGCGGGAGGCCGGGGCAGGGAAATCGTCGGTAGCGGCGCCTGTTGGTCGAAGTACACGGACGGCTCGAAGATTTCCCGGGTTGTAGTCGGTGGATTCGAGAAGAGCGAGTTCAGCTTTTTCCATCCCCCCAGTTGCAGTCCTCGTTGCATGAAGCCCATCCCCTGCGCGTAGGGGAACAGCGCCTGCATGCGGAAGAAGAATGGCGCGCTGGTGAAGGCGGGGAATTCGCCCATCTGTTTGTTGACCATGCCGGCCATCAGGGGGCCGAGCGAGGGCACGCTGGCGAGATCCACCGACCCGAGCATCTGTTGCATCATGGCGGCCATGGCGTAGCCTTCAACGACGGCCTGGCGGGCGCTGGTGGCATCGTCGTTCTGGCGCTCGGCGTGCAGGAATTTGTCCATATCGAAACTCTGATCCTGGAGCGCGTGGGTCAATTCGTGGGCGAGAACGAGCCGCTGCATCTCTTCGGTGGGCCAGTCGGCGATGAACAACGTCTTGCGGCGGGGGTCGTAGGCGCCGGCCGCCTGCTCGGTGTAGAAGGTGATCAAGAACTTCGCGAAGTCGAAATCGCGCGAGACCAGCCCGAAGGCCCGGAGAATCATTTCCTGGACATGGATTTCCTGCGGCGTGTACTCCTCGTGAAGGTTCTGTTCCAGGACCTTCTTGATTTCCGGGCGAGAGATGATTTGTTTCTTGAGCGGCGCGCGAACCGGCAGGCCGGTGATGCGGCTCATCTGCTGGAAGACGTCGTCGGCGGTGGCAAGGAGCGATTGCAGCGGCGCGGCCGCCGGTTCCTGCGCCAGCGCGTGCCTTGGCCCGAGGGTGAAGAGGAAAAGCGCGGCGAGAATTGAAACCCGAAATTGGAAACTGGAAATTGGAAACTGGAAACTCAGGACTCGTCTCATTGGTATTACAGTTGTCCGGCGCGACCGTGGTTTGACCAAAGGCCCCTGGGAAGACTATCATGGAACTTGCGCGAGCCAGCCGGGCGATCGCTGCCCCGTCCGAGCGGCCCGATCAGATCGGGCCTGGCATGGGTGGGGGAGAGGAAAGTCCGAACTCCGCAGGGCAGTGTGCTCGCTAACGGCGAGGGT
>CAZTHM010000631.1:0-1548 GCA_964613505.1 uncultured Acidobacteriota bacterium
CATAGAGTGCCTTGCGGTCGGCCACATCCACTCGTGCCTTCCCCATATCAAACGTGGGCAAGGGCGGGAGACGCCGGGGCCTTGGGTTTTCGGCCAAGCCTTTGCGGAGGAGCTCCGCGACCAGGTCGGAGAGGGTATCGCCGCTTTCCATCGCTCGCCGCTTCAGCCGTCGGAAGAGCGGGTCAGGAATGAGCAAAGTCGTCTTCATACGGAAAACCATACATCATGTACGGAAAAGTGTCAAACACCGATGGAAAGATGGGGAACGGTCTGCTTTACGGCTTCCAGCGCAGGATGGGTTTGCGCGCGGCGGTGGCTTCGTCGAGGCGAGTGATGCGCGTGGTATACGGCGCCTTGAGGACAAACTGCGGGTCTTCTTCGATTTCCTGCGCCACCGAGCGTAACGCTTCGACGAATTCGTCGAGCTCCGTTTTGCTGGCGCTTTCGGTGGGCTCGATCATCAGCGCGCCCGAGACAATGAGCGGGAACGCCGTCGTGTAGGGATGGAATCCGTAATCAATCAGGCGCTTGGCGATGTCCATGGTGCGGACGCCGCGCGCCGCTTGGCGTTTGTCGGAGAAAACGCACTCGTGCATGGAGGGCGCGTTATAGGGAAGCTCGAAGACGTCCTCTAATTGCTTCCGCACGTAGTTGGCGTTCAGCACCGCGTCTTCCGTCGTCTGCTTCAATCCTACGAAACCGTTGGCGAGAATATACGCGAGAGCGCGCACCGCCATGCCAAAATTGCCGTAGAAGCTGCGCACCCGGCCGATGGATCTCGGACGGTTGTAGTTGAGGCGATACATGCCGTCGGCCGCCTGTTCCACGGTGGGCGTCGGCAGATACGGTTCCAGAAATTTCTTGACGGCCACCGGGCCTGAGCCTGGCCCGCCGCCACCGTGGGGAGTGGTGAACGTCTTGTGCAGGTTCAGGTGCATGACGTCCACGCCAAATGCCGCGGGCCGCGCGATGCCCACCAGGGCGTTCATATTGGCGCCGTCCATGTAAACCAATCCGCCGCGCGCGTGGACCAGATCGGCGATCTCGCGGATCTGAATCTCGAAAACTCCCAGCGTGTTGGGATTAGTCAGCATCAATCCCGCGACTTCGTCCGTCAGGGCACGGTCGAGTTCGGCGAGGTCCACGCAACCCTGCGCGTTGGACTTGATATTTTTGACTTCATAGCCTGAGATCGTCACGCTGGCGGGATTCGTTCCGTGCGCGGAATCCGGAATCAGAATGTACTTGCGCGGGTTGCCGCGCTCCGCGAGGCAGGCGCGGATCATCAAGATGCCCGTTAGTTCGCCCTGCGCGCCCGCGGCGGGCTGAAGCGAGACGGCGTCCATGCCGGTAATCTCCGCCAGACAGCGCGCCGTCTCGTGCAGAATTCGCAGGCAGCCTTGCGCCAGCGATTCCGGCGCGTAGGGGTGGTCCGTCGCCATGCCCTCGAAGCGCGCCACGACCTCGTTGACCCGCGGGTTGTACTTCATCGTGCAGGAGCCCAGTGGGTAGAAGCACGATGAAGAACAACCCGCGGGTCAACGAGGT
>CAZTHM010000632.1:0-1544 GCA_964613505.1 uncultured Acidobacteriota bacterium
GAACGAAGTCCTGGTCAAGGTCAAGGCCTGCGCGCTCAACCATCTCGACATCTGGTTGCGCGTGGGCGTGCGGCGGTGGACGCTTTCCATGCCGCACATCGTGGGCGCCGACATCTCGGGCGAGGTCGCAGAAGTCGGCTCGCTGGTCACGCGCTTCAAGCCTGGTGATCGCGTGCTGCTTTCGCCGGGGATCAGTTGCGGCCAGTGCGAGGCGTGCTTCAAGGGACTGGACAGCGCCTGCCGCAGCTACACGCTTTTCGGCGTGATGGTGGATGGCGGCTACGCTGATTACGTCAAATCGCCGGAGATGAACGTCTTCCCGATTCCCGGCGACCTGAGCTTTGACGAAGCGGCTGCCGTGCCGCTGGTTTTCATTACTGCCTGGCACATGCTCTTCACCCGCGCCGGCTTGAAGCCGGGCGAGGACGTGCTCGTGATCGGCGCGGGCTCGGGCGTGGGCATGGCGGCGATTCAGATCTGCAAACTGGTTGGCGCGCGGGTCATCGCCACCGCCGGCGCCGATTGGAAGCTTGAAAAAGCGCGTGCGCTTGGCGCCGACGAGGTCATCAATCACAGCCAACAGTCGATTGCCGAGGAAGTGAAGCGCTTCACCAATAAGCGCGGCGTGGACGTGGTTTTCGAGCACGTGGGCGCGGCGGTTTGGGAAGATTGCTTCGAGTCACTGGCCACGTACGGGCGCCTGGTGACCTGCGGCACGACCTCGGGGCCAGAAGTGAAGCTCAACTTGCAGATTCTGTATGGCCGGCAGCGGTCAATTCTGGGTTCGTTCATGGGCGGCAAATTCGAGCTGACCGAAGCGCTCAAGTTCATCGGCCAGCGCAAACTCAAGGCGGTGATTGACTCCACCTTCCCGCTTGCCGAAGCCCGCGCCGCCCAGGAGAAAATGGAAAGCCGCAATTTCTTCGGCAAGATCCTGCTTCGACCATAGGCGTTGAGCAGTCGGATGAAGGATGCAGTCATGGCGGAAGGGCACGGCTTCAGCCGTGCCGTCCGTAGTCGCGACGAAAGTACCCTGGGCCTTCAGGCCCTGAGGATTCCCCCCTCAGTGGCTAAAGCCAAGGTCGGCTTGAGATGCATTTGCTGGCACGGCTGAAGCCGTGCCCTGACACGGTCCATCTAGACTTCTGCTCCTCGACGCCAATGGGCTGCTGACGACCTGCGAAAGAAAATGGAGAGTCGGATGGCTACCGAAGAAGTTTTTGAAAACGGCCAGAGGTTTTTGACGCTGAAAGAGTTGCTGCGGCCAGGACTTAAGGCGGTGTTTGTTGGCCTCAACCCGTCCAGAGTTTCGGTAGAGAAGGGGCACTACCATCAGGGCCGTTTGGGGCAACGATTCTGGAAGCGGTTGCGCGACTCCAACATTGCGCCCAAACTGCCCGTTGGAATCGAGGACGACGTTGCAGACGCTAATTACAATTACGGATTTGCTGACTTGGTTCGGCGACCAACAAACTCGGCTGGTGAGCTTTCGAAAAAGGAGAAGCAATCTGGCGTTTCAGCCTCTTGGGTCGGTTGAGCGTATT